>JBKJKH010000003.1:0-2523 GCA_046597595.1 Gemmatimonadaceae bacterium | reverse complement strand
GTGCAGGGTGTGTTGTCCAGCTTCTTCTGTTCGGTGCTCGGCTTGCGGCGGCGTTAGGGTGGCACTCCTCGACTGGCTGCATCAACAGCTGATTCCGGATCGCCGCATCCGGATCCTCGCGCGCCACCTCGCCGATGCGGTGCCGCATGGCGTATCGGTGCTCGATGTGGGCGCCGGGGACGGCAGGCTCGCGGCAGCCCTGCTGATTCTCCGCCCTGACCTCCAGATCCGTGGCGTGGAAGTGCTGATGCGCCCGGGCGCGGCTATCCCCATCGCGCCATTCGATGGCTCGACACTGCCAGTGCCTGACAGGGGCGTGGACGTGGTGATGATGGTAGATGTCCTGCATCATACCGATGACCCGATGGTGTTGCTGCGCGAGGCTGCACGAGTCGCAAGCCACAGCGTCGTGATCAAGGATCATGATTCCGCTGGCGCGCTGGCAACGCCCACCCTGCGCTTCATGGACGAGATCGGGAACCGGCGGCACGGTGTGCGTCTCCCGTTCAATTTCTGGCCACGTGACCGATGGCAGCGCGCGTGGGACGAGCTGGGGTTACGGCCGACGTTCAGCCGCGAGCGACTCGGCTTGTATCCCTTTCCCGCGAACCTGCTGTTTGACCGGAGCCTGCACTTCGTGACTCGCCTGGAGCGGTCGCACGAGCAGCCCCTGAACGCCTAACGGAGTCCAGCCGCGGATATCGAACCGCGCTGGCGGCATGCCGGTTACGGCGAACGTGGCGGCCGACGTTGCCACCATCCTGTTGAACAGGCTGTCCTGAGCGACGGGGCCCCTTTCCCAGAAGCGCATCACCTCGCGCCACGGAACCTCGGTGACAACGCGCGCATGCAGCAGCCGCGCCCAATACACATGCGTGCCGGTGCCGATGAACGCGAGGCGTGCGCCATCCGGAACGCCCGCTGCGCGGAGCGCCTGTGCGACGTTCCACTGATCATTCTCATCGTGCCAGACGCCGCGGAGCAGCGCGGTCGAGGTGTAGAGGTCGCGGTCGGCGCTGCCGTAGAGCGCGCGCGAAGGCGCCCACGCAAGTACGAGGCACGCGAGCGGAACCACGACCGCGCGCGATTGCGTGACCCGCATGGAGGACAGCACGCACAGGTAGACCGCGAGCACAAAGGCGCCGATGTAGCGCTCCTCGACGTACACGAGCACGTACATCGTCAGCGCGCCGAACGTGGCGAGCAGCACCGGCCAGCGCGCGACCAGCGCGCGTAGCGTGCGCCGCGAGGCACCCCCGAGCGCGAGCACCACGCCGAGCGCGACGACGGGTGGCCAGAAGAGCTGCAGGTAGAGCGGCAGGTGTGCGCGCACGCGCCTGCCATGTGCCCGGACATCCGGATGCACGCGAAGGCCTTCGTACCAGTACGAAGGATCGTACCACGGCGCATACGTCCCGCCGATGGGCGCCACAAACTCGAACGCGTGGGGGTCACTGAAGATCTCTCGCGTCGCGTGAGCCGGCTCACCCGACCCCATGGGGCCGCCGCGCCAATGGGAGACGGCATTCACGCCATTGATGTAGAAGGCGTAATTGATCCGGCCGCTGTCGCCGAACGTTGGCCGGCCCTTCTGCATCGTAAGCGCAATCACGAGTGGCGCCGCAGCGCCGACAAACGCCGCAACCGCGTAGAGCGGTGCGCGGAGAGGCCTGCGCATGCGCCACGTCGCGAGTGCTGCCGACGTCAGGGACATGATCGCCACCAGGAACATCGCGGATTTCGCGTAGTACCCCGCCGCGAGCACGAGCCCGAAGAAGACAAACTCACGCGGCGCCTGTGCACGGATCGCGCGTTGCATCAGTGCGAACGCAACGAGCGCAAATCCGACGACCAGCAGATCGGGAGTGATCAGGGCAACACCGACCAGCACGATCGCCGCCCAGAGGAGTACGACGCCTGCGGTGCACTCCCGGACTCCGTCCCGCACCGGTTCGGTCGTATCCTTCCACAACTCGTCCCAGAACAGCTCAAAGCCGAGCAGCGCGAGCGCCAGCGCAAACAGGTTTGCGATGTGAGCGGCAGTCGACTCATTCGGCAGTGACGCAAGACTTGTGACGCACTTCAGCAGCCACGAGTACATCGGGCTCCAGTATGCGTTCACGGCGCCGGTCCAGTCACCACGCGCCCAGGCGTCGCCGAGGTCGAGGTACGAGATCCCGTCGGCATTCATCTCGTACCGGTGCGCATGCGCCTGCGCAGCGCCGAGCAGGAGCGTCGCGGTGCGTATGCCCCAGCGGATGGCGCGCGGAGGGGCCGCACGCCGAAGGGTTTCGATCAGTGGATCAGGAGGCGGGTCCGCGCGCGATGCGCAGCCGGTGACGTGCGGCCTTTGCGCGGTTCCCGCAGACCGCCATGTCGCACCACCGCCGTCGCGCGTTTCGCGTGTTGTCGAAAAACACGCGCGTGCAGCGAGGATCGGCGCAGCATCGCACTCGCGGAAGCTCTCCGAGCACCAGTGCGTCGGCAGCGCTGTCGACGACGGGAATCAGCAGGCCGGCAAAC
>JBKJKH010000471.1:0-4468 GCA_046597595.1 Gemmatimonadaceae bacterium | reverse complement strand
ACGGACACCGCGCTGACGATTGGAGGATTGCGAGCCCGCCTTTCCACGGCCCTCGATACGGTGCATCTCCCTGCGGGTGCGACGCGGGAGCTGCGCTTCAGGCTCGACAGCGTGGGGACGTATTTCTACTGGGGTGCGTTCGCTGGCACTTCACTCTCCGACCGCTTGTGGAAAGACAGCCAGTTGAATGGCGCGCTCATCGTGGATCCGATTGGAGGTTCACCTCCCGATCACGTGCTGCTCATGAGCGAATGGTTCCACCCCTACGATGACGAGAAGCGACCATTCGAAGTCGTCACCGTCATCAACGGCAAGGCGTTTCCACACACTGAGCGCCTCACTCTGAAGCAGGGTGATTCCACGCACTTCCGGGTCATCAACACGCTGGCGCTCTTTCACCCGATGCATTTGCATGGATTCTTCTACCAGGTGAAAGCGCGGGGCACATGGGACAAGGACGGGCCGCTGGCCGAGGCGATGCGGCCGATGCTGAACACCGATCTCATGCCTCCCCATAGCACGTTGACGTTGAGCTTCCTGCCGACCACGCCGGGGAACTGGCTCTTCCACTGCCATTTCTCCTTTCACATGGATGAAACCGTTTCTCTCGTCGGCTCGCCGCGGGATTCGGCGGCGATGTCTGGCGCCAGTCACGCGGCGCACGACATGCGTGCGGGAGGAAAAGTCCCCGAGCATTCCATGCGCGGACTCGTCGTCGGCATTCACGTCACGCCCTCCGCGAGCTACACGGCGTACAACGCCACCAATCCTCGCGATATCCGGCTGCTCGTGCAGCGGAAAGCGGGTCGGCTCGCTGGCGGGATGGCTGCGTATGGTTTCGTTCTGCAGAAAGGAACAGCGACACCAGCGCGTGACTCGGTGCAGCTTCCCGGACCGCCGCTCGAACTCGTGCGCGGACAGCCGGTGCGCATCACGGTCGTGAACAACCTGACGGAGCCGACGGGGATTCACTGGCACGGCCTCGAGATCGAGAGTTTTCCTGATGGCGTCGCTGGCTGGAGTGGCTTGCGTGACCGGATCATGCCGGCGATCGCCCCCGCTGATTCCTTCGTCGCCGAATTCACCCCTCCGCGTTCGGGCACGTACCCGTACCATTCACACCTGAACGAACGCCTGCAGATCGAGTCGGGGATGTATGGCGCGATCGTCGTTACGGACCAGCCGCGTGACACGCTGCACGATCACCTGATCGTCGCTGGAGGGGGCGGACCGGAAGTGTTCAAGAAGATCGAAAGCCCGTATGCGCTCGTGAACGGGCGTCGCTTTCCGCCTCCACTGCGGCTGACGGCGGGCGAGAAGCACCGCATCCGTATCGTGAGCATTCATCCGGACTGGCGAATCGCATTCTCGCTGCGGAATGATTCCACCGTTGCGCGGTGGCGCGCGGTAGCCAAGGATGGCGCGGACCTTCCACCGGCACAGGCAACCGAACGACCGGCTCACGTGGAGATGGGGCCCGGCGAGACAGCCGATTTTGAGTTCGCCACGAAGACGCCCGGCGAATGGCGTCTCGAGGTAAAGTCCGTGGAGACCGGATGGTACATCCCCGTCACCGTCATCATTGTTGAACCTGGGAAAAGAGGCGCACGACCATGAGCCCGAAGAATGCGAAAGGAAAGAAGAAGGCCGCTCCGGTCGTCGGCGACCAGGATATCGTTGCCGTGGAGTTGGACAAGAAGAGCTACGAGAAGGAGCTCGAGCGGCTTCAGATAGAGCTCGTGAAGCTCCAGGAATGGGTCAGGAAGAACGAAATGAAGGTTGTCGTGCTCTTCGAGGGACGCGACGCGGCCGGCAAGGGCGGAGCGATCAAGCGGATCACCGAGTCACTCAACCCACGCGTCTGCAGGGTCGTCGCGCTCGCGACACCGACAGAGCGCGAAAAGGGCCAGTGGTATTTTCAGCGCTACGTCGCGCAGCTCCCCACCGTCGGCGAAATGGCGCTGTTCGACAGGAGCTGGTACAACCGCGCCGGCGTCGAGCGGGTGATGGGCTTCTGCACGGATGAGGAATATCAGGAATTCCTGCGCGCATGCCCCGAATTCGAGCGCATGCTCATCCAATCCGGCATCGTGCTCATCAAGTACTGGTTCTCGGTCAGTGACGAGGAGCAGGAGGAACGCTTCCAGGACCGCCTGAAGGCGATCACGACCCGTTGGAAGCTCAGCCCGATGGACATCGAAGCCCGTGCGCGCTGGGACGAGTTCTCGAAGGCGAAGGACGACATGTTCGCGGAGACGGACACGAAACACTCGCCATGGTTCGTGGTGAACGCGGACAACAAGCGGGCCGCGCGCCTGAACTGCATGCGTCACCTGCTCGATCGCATTCCCTACGAGGACCTCACGCCGGAGAAGATCAAGCTTCCGAAGCGCCGCACGAAGAGCCGGTACCAGCGCCCTCCGATCTCGCAGCAGACGTTCGTTCCCGAGTACTACAAGTAGCCAGGGTGGCTCTTCACTCACGTAATCGTATGCGTCCGCTCGCACTGTGCCTCCTCGCCGTTTTCGGCACGGCACTCGGGGCGCAGGCGTCCTCATCATCGGGCCGGGTGGCTATAGTTGGCGTCACGGTCATCGATGCGGACGCGGTGGTTCCGGCACGGCGCGACCAGACCGTGCTCATCGAAGGCGGGGTCATCCGCGCAGTGGGCCGAACGCGCGATGTGGTCCTCCCACGCGGCACGCGTGTCGTGAATGGGCGAGGCAAGTTCGCGATACCTGGTCTCTGGGACATGCACGTCCACTTCATGAACACCGGCGTCAGTGCGCTGCCACTGCTGCTCGCACACGGCGTCACCAGCGTTCGCGAGATGGGCGGCTATCTGGACAGCACACGCGCCTGGCAAGCCCGCATGAAAGCGGGAACGCTCTACGGCCCACGGATTATCACCCCGGGGCCGATCCTCGAGAGCCCTCGCTATCTCGAGAATGTGCGGCAGCGAAGCGCGGCGCTCGACGGGCGCCTCGCGAAGCGTGTCCTCCCGTATCGCATTGGCGTCGGTGACGCCGCCGAGGCGAAGCGTGCGCTCGATTCGCTTGCCGCGCTGGATGTGGATTTCGTGAAGATCCGCACGGTCGCGTCGCCGGAGACCTTTTTTGCCATCCTCCGTGAAGCGCGACGCGTCGGGCTGACTGTTTCCGGGCACCCCCCGGCCGGAGTGACCCTCGCCACGGCGTCGGATTCCGGCCAGAGCAGTATCGAGCACGGCTTCGCGCCCTTCCTGAGCCAGCTCTCCGCGGGCGCGCGCGATTCACTCTATCGCCGCTTTGCCGCCAATGGCACGTGGTACACGCCAACGCTAGCGGTCTCGAACGCGGTGGCGCTGTCTGGTCCCTGAGCGGACAGTGCAATCTTCGGGGAGCCGTCTACGCGGGATCCGCGGCGTGCGTACGCCACTCCCTGGCTCCTCGAGTGGTGGCGTATGCAGGTGGAACGAACGCATGGCCGATACGGGCTCGGCGCGCGCGCGCGACGTGCGCCAGGGTTATGCAAGCACCGTTGCCGACGTGCGCGGAATGCACGCGGCTGGCGTACACCTCCTCGCCGGGACGGACGCGGGATCGGTGTTCGTGTACCCCGGGTTCAGCCTCCACGAGGAGCTGGGCTACATGGTCAAGGATGCGGGGCTCACTCCGAAAGCCGCGCTGTGGACTGCGACCGTCGGGCCTGCGCGCTTCCTCCACCTCGCAGATTCGCTCGGCGCAATCGCGCCCGGGAAGATCGCGGACATCGTGCTCCTCGACGCAGATCCGCTGATCGACATCGGCAACACGCGCCGGATATCCGCCGTCATGCAGGGTGGAAAACTGTTCGAGCGCGAGCGCCTGCGAAGAATGCTGGCGGAGGTCCGCTCGACTCGTCGCGTGCCGGCGGTGCAAAAGTGAGCCGTTTCGAGGGACCTACTTACTGCCGGCGGACAGTTCCCTGAATCAACCCGTACGGCTCAGTGGTCGGCACAAAGATCTCGTTCGGATTGTCGAGCCCGAACGGCTTAAGGTTGACGAGGAGATGGTGCTTGTTCGGGAGCGTGAGCCGTACTTCGTCGACGTGAGGACACGCGTCCAATACGCGCTCGCCCATCGCATACAGCGTGTGCTGCACCGAGAGCGAGTGGTGCTCCGCGAACGCCTCGATCAATGCCTGGCGTGCACTCCACCAGGAGCCGTTGTAATCGCTTCCCATACCCGTCCCTGGCGCGCCGTACCGCCAGCGCGCCGAAACGGCGCTCGCGAAGATGCGGTCGGTTGTCTCCGGCAGCGTCGTCAGCTCGTCGCGCGGGTACCCCGCAAACTCCGACCCGGTCGTCTTCAGGAGCATCAGGCCCTCGATACCGCTCTCGAGTTCCGTGCTGTCGCGCTCGAGACGCAGCTTCGCGATGCGTTTTTCCTCGCTGCCCGCGATGAACGCATGCATGTGATGACCGTCGCCGACCTTCACGCGTCGCCAG
>JBKJKH010000342.1:0-3227 GCA_046597595.1 Gemmatimonadaceae bacterium | reverse complement strand
TTCGGAGGGGCGAATGTGCGGATGGCCGAGAAACCCGTTCACGCCGCGCGTTTCCCAGTTTCGCGGGTCGCCGGAATCGATGAGCACGACCGAGCGCAGGTACCGCGAAAGCCAGAGGGCGGCGCTCAGGCCGGCCGGACCCCCACCGACAATCGCGGCGTCTACGGTTGGACTCATGGGAGCCGAGCGAGCAAGAAAAGCGCCGTGCGCGATCGGCTCACTGCACTCGCCCTACAGGAAGCGTATACAACAGCTTCAGCGTGAAACGATCCATCTCGGCAACACGCCGCGCCTTGATCTCATTGCTCATCTCCGGATACATCACGCTCGCGGTATCGGTCGCGTGACCCAGCCCGAGCAAGTGCCCGACTTCGTGCAGGACCGTGCTCGAGACATGCGCGGGGCCTAGCAGCGCCCCCCCGGGACGATGCGTCGCGAGGACAATGGTGCCCTTCGTGAAAAAATCGTTGACGCCGTTCATCTGCGTCATGCCGACGCGCTGCTGCGGGAGTGTCTCCCGCCAGACGACCGTCACGTCAGCACGCGCGGAGTCCGCAACCATCTCGAAACGCACGGGGATCCCGACCATCGTCCAGTCATCGAACGCCTGTCGCACGTGCCGCTCACCACCAACCATGCCGCCGGGCGTGTCGCGCGGGTCGGCAATCCAGACGCGAATGGGTCGCGCGGTGCTGAGGGGCCAGCGACGCACGGTTGAATCACTCGGGTCTACGAGGGCAGAAATGTAGATGCGCGAACGATTCAACTCGAGGACGGTGCGGACCTCGCTCCCTTCTCCGCGAACAATGTCGTCCGTGCCCCGCCGCGCGGCGACGGCCTGCGGGGACGCGGACTGAGAGGAGGCGGTGGCCGTGTCTGCGGAGCTGAGACCTGCACGCGCCGGCGACTCCCGTCGCACCTTGATTGCCTGCACGGCGATGAATCCGAACATGGCAATGACAGCACCAGCCAGAACGATCTCCCCGCGGCGCATGTGCTGTTCCCTCGGTGCTAGCGCACCGGTCCCGGCGGCAACGAATACAGCAGGCGCGCCGTCGCGCGGTCAGCACCGCTCAACTCCCGCACGCGTACACGCGGCGTCATGATGTTCGACCCATCGGCCGTGTGATCGAGACCGAGCAGGTGTCCAACTTCATGCAACGCGAGCGCATGAATCGCGGAATCGTCGAGCGGGTCGCCACTGCTGTGATGCGTCGCGAGCAAAATGCTCGCGTCCACCATCCACCAGCGCCCATCGCGCGCCCACAGCGTCTTCCCACTCACCGGCTCGGCGAAGCGTCCGACCCACGTCACACGGACGTCCGCATCCGCGGAGTCGGTGACGAACGCGAACTCCACAGGGATGCCCGTCGCGGACCATTCGCTGAATGCGGTGCGCACCATTTGCACAAAGCGGGCGTCGAAGTCCTGGACCCGTGAGGTGGGCTGGATCCACACGAGCAACGGCCTGCGCAGCCGATCAGGCCAGCGCACGAGGGCTGAATCACGGGCGACAAGCAATTCGTCGATGTACGTCCCTTCGCGCCGCTGCAGAATCTCGGCTCGCACGGTGCCGGGCCGCCGGCGCGTTACCGGCGCCTCACGCGCAGAAAGCTCCACGCGTCCACTCGCGTCCCCTGCGAATTCCATCCCCACCGCCGCTCGACGTCCGCGTACCGACGTGTTGAGCGATACCGCCGCGCCGCTTTCGGCACGAACGGGCGAGTCCACCGTCGCGTGCATTCCGGCAGCGGTACAGCCGACGGCGGCGACAGTGAACAGGAGGCGGAAGCCGCGTCGCTTCATAGGCCTGGCACTGTTGGGCTACTCGGTGAGAAAAGAGGACACGAGCGAAAAAAACTGCTCCGGCTGTTCCCAGAACGGCATGTGGCCCGCACCGGGGATTATCTCGAGGCGCGCTTGCGGCAGCAGGTCGACGATCTGGCGCGCGACGGCGGTCGGAAGCAGGTCCTCCTCTCCATGAATGACGAGCGCCGGGGCGCGCAGGGCACGCAGCGCGGGACGCCAATCGTAGCCCTCCCTGCGGAGGCGGGCCGCAATCGCGCTGCCCGCAACGCTTTCCGAGCGAGGTGGAGAAAACATCTCGACCAATGCGCGGTCCGCAAACCACGCGGGGTATATCGCGCGCGAGTAGGCCGAGTGGGCGCCGGGGTCTTCGGAAGCCCCGTCCACGGTTCCCAGTTCTCCCGCCCTCACGAGCGCCTCCCGCCTCGTGCCACTGAGCCGGGCGAGCGCGTCGCGGTGAAGATTCGGGAGCCATTCGCCTGTGGGGCCGACCGCATCCACGAGCACGAGCTTTCGCACGCCTTCGGTGTCTTCCGCAGCGGCGAGCATGCCGATGCCGCCGCCCCACGAGTGTCCGAGGACATCCCACTGCTCGACACCGAGTGCGATCCGTAACGCGGCAAGGTCGCCCGCGTCGTGCTCGATCTTCGCGGACCGCGCAGCCGGAGGAGCCGACGACTGGCCACGACCGCGCTGGTCGTAAAAGACCAGTTGCCGGTCGCGCGCGAGCGGGGCGAGCGCCGGCCACAGAATCCGGTGGTCGAAGAACAGGCCGCCGTTCACGCACACGAGGGGCGTCGTGCCCGGCACCTGCGCCGAGACGAAGACGGCGAAATTGAGCCCACGCGTCGTGACGCGTTGTCCCGCCAGTTTTGGCGCTGGAGGCTGTGACTGCCGGAACGCGAGGAAGCGCTCGCGGCCAGCAGAACGCTCGCGAGGCTCGGTTTCCTTGAATTGGGACATCTGGGCTCACGATAGGAGATGGACGCGAGAACGGAAAGCTCGACTTTTGACTTTGACCGGATAGGTGGCGCGCTGTACGCTTTACTCGCTTCCAGAATCACGGAAACCTCTCTTTGCTCCCGCCATGCGCTTTCGCCTCGTCACCTCTCTCCTCGTGCTCGGCGCCATTCCGGTCGATGCGCAGGGGACGCGCCTCCTCCGCGAGCCTTCCCTCGGGGCTACGCAGATTGTTTTCACCTATGGTGGCGATCTCTGGTCGGTCGCCCGGGAGGGCGGCGATGCCCGCCGCCTCACCAGCACGCCGGCCGCCGAGTCGAGTCCACACCTCTCACCGGATGGAAGGTGGGTCGCGTTCACGTCGAACCGTGCCGGAGTGCGCGCGGTCTACGTCATGCCCATCGAGGGCGGTGACGCGCGCCGGCTGACGTGGAGTCCGGGAGGGGAAGACGCGCAGGGTT
>JBKJKH010000293.1:0-2885 GCA_046597595.1 Gemmatimonadaceae bacterium | reverse complement strand
TCGCGCCTGTCTTGGCCGAGCTGCGGGATGCGGGCTACGCCGTGCTGGCGTACGACTATCGTGGCTATGGGCTGAGCACCGGTGGTCCCCCGTCTTCCCGCGGCGCGGTGCGGGACGCGGAAGCGGTGTATCGATATGCGATGGACTCGCTGAAGATTCCGTCGAACCGACTGGTGCTCTACGGACGATCGGTGGGATCCGGCCCTGCAACTGATGTCGCCGCGCGGTTCCCCGTCGGCGGACTGGTGATCGAAAGCGGGTTTGTCAGCGCGTTCCGCGTGCTCACGCGCGCCACGCTGCTCCCGTTTGATCGCTTTCCGAATGAGCGGAACATCGCGCGCGTCCGAGCACCGGTGCTGGTGATGCACGGAACAGACGACGAGGTGATCGGCTTCTGGCACGGCCAGCGTCTTTTCGCCGCTGCGCGTGAGCCCAGGCTGGCGCTCTGGGTCGAGGGCGCTCATCACAACGACGTGCGCGAAACCGCCGGCGACAAATACTTCGCGGCGCTCGAGGCCTTCGCTGAGCTCGTGAACGCTTCAGGTCATCGCCTGGATTAACGAGCGACTATCCGCCGCCGCGCATCATTCCCGCCGAGCCGCGCGAGCCCCGCCCGCGCCTCGGCCACCACCGGCTGTAACTCGGGATCCGCGCGGCGAAAGAGATCCAGCACGCGCGCATACTCCGTGATCGCCGTCTCGCGCTCCCCCTCGGCCTCGGCAGCGCTGGCTCGCGCCAGCGACCAGAGAACGAACTCCATTCCTGGGCGGCTATGACCTCGCGGCCGTAGAAGTCGAAGCGCATCGGCATTGCGGCCCCTGGCGGACAGCAGCCGGGCTTGCGTCAGGTTGAAGGAGCGCGTGCACACTGCGCATTGTACGGGCGCCGCCGTTTCGAACAGCCGGATGGCCGCGACACTGTCACCACGGGCGAGCGCCGAGAATGCCGCAAGCATCTGGCGCAATCCTGGCGCAATCACGATTGATCCGTCAGTCGAGCGGAGGCGCTTCATCACGCCCTCTGCCACCAGACGAACCGCGGCAGTGTCGCGTCGCTCGGCAAAGTAGACGACTGCATCGAGCAGGGGCGAACCAGGCGGACCAGCGGTCAACGGCTTGCTGGTATCGGCGGCGAGACGAAGAGCCATCGTGCGCGCCGAGTCGGGATTCGTTCGCCCGACACGGGCTGACGCGAGAACGAACGGCAGCGTTTGCTCGCGTCCCTTCACGCGCATTTCGCGTACGTGACCATGCAGCTGTTGCATCCACGCGAGGACCCATTCATTGGCCACGCGCGGCCAGATCGCATCCTTCCGGTCCAGCGCACGCGACGTGTCCGCCATCCGCACGAATCGCAACAGCGTCTCGGACGAGTCACCCCAGAAATATGAATCGCGGAAGGCGCGGCCCAGGCCATTGGCAGGGGCAGTATCGAGCAACGCGACAAGCTGCGCATCGGATACGCGCGACGTGTCGGCGAACAGGAGATTGATTCGAGTTGAGGCAGCGTACGTGCCCTCGGGATCGAGCTTGAGCAACGCAGTGGCATAGCGGCGCATGAAAGCGGGTCCACCGAGCTCGCCAGCGACTTCCATCGCGTGGAGATAGGGAGGCGCGAACGAAGAATCCGCAGCAATGGCACGATCAAAAGACTCGAGCATCTCCCTCGCGCCCGCGTCCACCCCGCGTACGTGGCCAAAGTGAAACCGGGCATCGCCCAGAGCGTACCACACCTGCGGATCCTGCGGATACACCGCGGTCGCCCCCTCGAGCATGCGCACGAGGCGAATCGCCCCGGCGACCGCGGTCGAGTCGCCATACGGCATGCTCAGCGCCGCGTAGAGTGAGTCTGCGACGATAAGGGTGCTGTCGCGCGGCGACAGGCCGCGGTTGAACGACGCGGCCTTCAGCTTGAATTGCCTTCCCTGCGCATCGAGGAAATTCACGCTCCAGCCCGCGGTATTCCCCAGGCGCGAATACGCGAGCGCGAAGGTCGAGTCGAGCGTCAACGCACGCTGGTAGTGCGCCGCCGCCGAATCCCACGACGTGCGCCGGAATGCCTGTTCGCCCTGGAGGAATTCGCGCAGCGCAGGCAGCGAGCGCGACCCGACCGATGCCAGGCGTGCGGCGCCGATGGGACGCGAACGCGCGAGCTCGCGCAGCAACCTCACGGTGACCGAGTCCGTCAATCGATCGATACGCGACGCATGATCGCGCACCTCGATCTCCCCGACGCGCTTCCCGTTGGAGGCGTCAAGAAGCGTTGCGGTCGCCCGCACCGAATCGCCGGCCACGGATTCGAGCGACCCGAACACCACGAGACGGGCGCCGAGTGCCTTGCCTAACGCCTGTGCCGATGCCGCATCACTTCGTCCGGCCCACTTCCCGACGACCACGGAGGGCGACACGGTGCGCAGCGGACCCATGCCGTCGAGATTACGCGACAGCACATCAACCATTCCCTCCTTCCAGAGGGAGAGCGTGGGTGCGAGCACGTCGAACGGCGCCACGGCAAGTCTGTTGTCGTCGAGTCCTCTCTCGCCACCAAGTCTGGCTGACACTCCCACGACTGCTGCTGCCGCAGCAGCTGCCGCTACAGCGGCCGCAACGATGATTCGCGTCCGCTTCGAGTTTCCCTGCGACGACTCGGCAGCAATCGCATCGCGAAACTCGGCCGCCGTCTGGAAGCGGGCGTCGGGCGACTTGGCCAGTGCGCGAGCGATCGCGCGCACTGCGCTCGCCGGCGCGTCGGGGCGCCGCTTGTCGAGTGGCGGTGGCGCGTCGCGCAGGTGCGCGGCCATCACCGCGCCGGCATTGGCACCGGTAAAGGGAGGAGCGCCCGCGAACATTTCGTATCCGACCACCGCCAGCGCATAGACGTCGGTG
>JBKJKH010000189.1:0-8987 GCA_046597595.1 Gemmatimonadaceae bacterium | reverse complement strand
CTCGAGCCGGCGGAGAACGGTGAGCTGGTAGGCTTCATCCGCAATCCCGAATCCTTTCTGGAGCCCGACGGTCTCAGGAAACTCTCGCAACAGTTCGGCACAGAATGCGTGGATCGTTCCGCGCTTTATCTGCTCGGCGCGTTGTGCACCGAGGCGATCCTCCAGGCGGTGCGCAATCTCGCCTGCCGCCTTGTTCGTGAACGTGAAGGCGCAGATGCGTGCCGGGGCTACGCCGAGCGTCTCGACAAGATGGGCAATGCGTTCAATGAGGCAGAACGTCTTCCCCGCCCCCGGGCCGGCGAGGACAAGCAGTGGCCCGGCGCTGGCCTCAATCGCGCGCCGCTGCGAATCGGATGGTGTCGGCAAGCCTGCAATCTACAGGTACCGTGCGACAGCCATGCAGACCACGGTGAAGGCGACGAGCGATGTCGAGATGCGCGCCAGCGTTGTCATCCGCCCTCGCAACCGCACCAGATCCTCCGCCACAGCGGGATCGGGCTGCGACCCCATGCTGCCGAGTTGCGCGGAGAGTTCGGTGACACGCTTGAAGGTGGGCACGATGACGGTGATGCCCAGGAGCAGCGTGAGCAGAGTGGCGGTGCCACCAATGACGAAGGTCAACCCGCCGCGCGTCGCGATCCACGCGGACGGGCCGCCGGGAAAATCGCGCCGCAACAGCTCAAAGCCGGTCAGGATGATCACCAGCGCGAGAATCGGCATGATAACGCTGTATTTCCGTGCATGCAGTTGCTGCATCACCTGCCCGCCGCCCGGGCCAGCAGCGCGAACGCTTGGCTCGAGGAACAGCCCGAAGAACATGATCGCACCAGCCCAGAACACCCCGGCACCGATGTGCAGCACGCGCAGGACGACGAGTGTCGTGTTCATACGATCGCTCCTATTGATGGACGATTGCGTGACGTCCGCCGCGTAACACGAACTTCTGGATCTTCCCCGACGCGGTCTTTGGCAGCTCGCTGACGAACACCACCTGTTTCGGTGCCTTGAAGTGCGCGAGATGCGCGCGGGCAAACTGCCGCAATTCGTCGGCGGTCGCCATGGCTCCCGGGCGCAGGACCACGAAGGCATGCGGTGACTCGCCCCACTTCGGATCCGGCATGCCCACCACGGCCACCTCCTGTACCGCAGGGTGCCGTAGCAACGCACCCTCGACCTCGATCGACGAGATGTTCTCTCCGCCGCTGATGATGACGTCCTTCAGGCGATCGCGAATCTCGGCATAACCGTCGGGGTGGACGACGGCCGCGTCGCCGGAATGGAACCAGCCGCCGCGAAGCGCCACGGCGGTGGCATCGGGGTCGTTGTAGTAACCCCGCATCACGACGTTGCCACGCACGACGATTTCGCCTACGGTCATGCCATCGCGCGGCACCTCGACATCGCGCTCATCAACAACGCGCAGTTCGCCCGAGGTCACCAGCTCGACGCCCTGGCGCGCCTTGATTCTCGCGCGCTCCCCCGGGGCGAGCAACCGATGCTCCGCCAGCGGCTCACACACCGCAATCAACGGAGAAGTCTCGGTGAGCCCATACACCTGCATCAACTCCCAACCGAGCTCGCCCTCCACGCGCTCGATCGTCGCGGCGGCAGGCGGCGCGCCCGCCGTGAGGATCCGCACACCGCGGGTTGCGACTCTCCGCATTTCCTCCGGAGCGCTGGTGATTGCGATCAGCACCGTCGGGGCGGCGCACATCGCCGTGACCGACTCGGCCGCAATCATCTCGAACACCAGTTGCGGATCGACGCGACGCAGGCAGACGTGCGTGCCGCCCACGGCCGTCACGATCCAGACGAATGTCCAGCCGTTGGCGTGGAACATCGGCAGCGTCCACAGATACCGGTCTTCGGCCGACATCCGAAAGTGCAGCAGCGTCCCGACGGCATTCAGGTATGCGTTCCGATGCGTGATCATCACGCCCTTGGGTCGTGACGTCGTCCCGCTCGTGTAGTTGATGGTCAGCAGGTCCGTTTCCTGGATCTCAGGCGCGGTAAACAGCGCCGCGGCGCCCGCCACGAGGGACTCGTAGTCCAGCCACCCTTCCCGTGATCCCTCCAGCGCGACAAAATGCTCGACGCCCGGCACGCGCGATCGGATGCTGTCGATGCTGTCGAAGTAGTCCGGATGCGCACAGACCACGCGCGCGCCGCTGTGCTCCAGCAGGTAGGCAAAATCGTCGGCACTGAGCCGGTAGTTGATCGGCACCAGCACGCCTCCGATCTGCGGCACGGCATAAAATGCCTCGAGATTCGTGGACGTGTTGGGGGCGATGTACGCGACGCGATCGCCCTGCCCGACCCCAAGCGCCTGGAGCGCCGACGACCAGCGGTCACAGCGCTGGAAGAACTGCTCATAGGTGTACCGACGGTCGCCGTCCACCACCGCTTCGCGATCGGCATACAGCCGGCGCGCGCGGCGTCCGAACTCAAGGGGCGTGAGCGGTGTTTCCATTGCCCGTCCGCGGCCGGTTACGGCGTGAGACGCACGACGCCGGGATACCCGTCAAAACCGGTGTCGAACGTCATGATCCTCGTAATCCGATGACGTTCCATCGTGGCGAGGTGCACGGCGTCGCGTGCCGATCGCTTTCCACCCGCCCCCAGCACGATGGTTTTCGCTTGCTCGACGTCTTCCCGCGCTACAGGAAACACCACGTCGACGACGCCGAGCAAGGCGTCGAAGGCAGGTTGGATGGCGTCCTGGCGTCGAATAGCCGTGTAGCGATGCAGGATCTCCTGCAACACCTCGGCATTTGTCACGAGGCGCTCCCGTGCCATGATCGCACGCTCGAGCATGTGCTGCGCGTCTACGCGATGGCGACCGCTGGCGCCGACGAGATACATGGGCACGTTGGAATCAACGAAGATCACCCTTCCTCCCGTCCGATGTATCCGCGTTCGATCTCCTCGAGCATCTGCCCGATTTCAGGAGCGGGATACGCGTGCGTAGCGGCCTCGCGGACAACCTGGAGTTTCCGTTGCGGGTCGCCGGCCGGCTCGCTGCGTTGCAATTCGCGCAGCGCTTCCCGGACAATCGACGAGACGGTCGTTTGACGCCGGCGGGCCATCCGCTCGAGCTCCCGGTATTCGGTATCACCGAGGACAACCTGGAGCCTCTTACTCATAGCATGAGTATATCATACTCACAAGTGTGCGGCAACCTACGTCGCGCTGGCCCTGTGCTGGTGCGCGTTTCTGTACACATCGAGCGCCTGTTTGAGTCGCTCCAGACCAGCGCCATTCGGGAGCGTACGCAGCACCCCGAGCATTTCCACGGGAAGCACATCGATCGGGAGGTCGGCGCGTTCCATCTCCGCGACCTCGGGGCAGACACGCAGCAGTTCCTGGCGGTACGCGGCGATGTGCGTACGCAAGTTCGCAGTCCACTTGGGGCTGGGGCTCCGCGGTGTCTCGGGCATCGCGCAAACATACATGAGCTCGGCGGAACCGCCAGCCGCCCTGGCGTGTCGTGGACGTTTGCCGGGCTGGGTTTCGAGGGAAAGTACGGCGCTATCGCGGATCGGGCGCATAGGGCTGAAACGACGCGGATGAACAGCGAAAGGCCTGAGCGAATGAACCGCATTTCCTCCCTCGCTCGCAGACTACGATTCGTGCACTCATCAGGTAACGGTTGTCCAACGCGGACAAACGCGGACACAAGCGGAACACGCGCGGATTGAACGACGGGGTGTCCGCGTAGGTCTGCTCGTGTCCGCGTTTGTCCGCGTTGCCCTGTCTATTCCTTGATTACTCAGCCTGGCCGCGTGCGTCCAATCATCACGTTCTCAGCAACCTGCTAGGCGACGCGCCTCCCGTACTGGCGCACTGCCAAGGTCAGTATGACCACCCCGAACACTGCCAGTGCGCCGATTGGCCGCAACACGTCGCGCACCCCGGCGCCCTTCAACAAGACGGCGCGCATGATTTCGATGAAATGCTTCACCGGATTGATCTCGGTCATCCACTGCGCCCATATCGGCATCGAGCGCACCGGCGTGAACAGCCCGCTCATGAGCAGGTAGAGCATGACGATGAAGAAGGTGATGAACATCGCCTGTTGTTGCGTGCTGGCCAGCGTCGACACAAACAGCCCGACGCCAAGGACCGCGATCAGGTAGAGCGCCGCCGTGCCGAAGACGAGCGCGATACTGCCAACCATGGGAACATGAAAAATGAACCGCGCCACGAGCAGCCCCAGGGTGAGCTCGGCCAGGGCAATCAGCCACAGGGGAATGAGCTTCGCCGCGATGAACGTACCTTGTGGGAGCGGAGTGACGCTGAGCTGGTCGAGCGTGCCGATCTCCTTCTCGCGGACGATGTTCATCGCGGTGAGCAGGGTTCCGACCACGGTCACGAGTTGCACGAGGATGCCCGGCACCATGTAGTCGCGATAGTTCAGGCCGGCATTGTACCAGGCGCGCACCCGGACTTCGACATGGGGCGCCGCCCTCACCATGGGGACGAGCGCCGCCCCGACCTGTCGGGCATGGGAAGCAATGATCTGCGCAGCGTACGACTGCGTCACGCCCGCCGCCGCACCGTTCTCGGCGTTGAGGATGAGTTGCACATTGGCGCGGTGGTTCCGGACCAGGTCACGCTCGAAGCCTGCCGGGATGCCGACAATGATCCCGGCCTTGCGCGACAACATCGCTTCATTCGCCACCGCCATCGACGGTGATGCCCCGACAGTGACGAAGCGTCCCGAGGCCTGGAGCTTCTGGATCAAGGCGCGCGACTCACTCGACCGGTCGAGGTCCACAACGAACAACTCCGCGCTCTTGACCTCGAACGTCGCCGCGTTCGAAAGCAGCACGAGCTGCACCATCGGCATCATGAACATCTGAAGCACCATGACGCGATCGCGGAAAATCTGGAGAAACTCCTTCCGCAGCATGAACCGAAGCATGCGCATGCTAGGCGAGCCTCGGCTTGAAGCTCCGCACGGCCGCCGCCATCAGGACGATGGCCATGATGGTCAACACGAGTGTCTCACGCCAGAGATGCTCCAGCGACACGCCCTTGAGCATGATGCCGCGCGTGATGACGATGAACCACCGCGCCGGTACGATGTTCGTGACCGGTGCGAGCCACGGCGGCATGCTCGCAATCGGGAAGATCATTCCGGACAGCAAGGTGCTCGGCAGCATCGTCCCAAGCATGGCGCCCATCATCGCGGCGCGCTGTGACGTCGTCCGCGCCGCGATCAACACGCCCAGCGCGAGTGACACGATCGCGTACAGGATGCTCTCGGCGAGCAGGAGCAGCAGGCTGCCCCGGAAAGGGACGTGAAATACGAGTGCGGCCGCGAGCAGGGCGGTCAACACGTTGGCAAAGGCAAGCACCAGATAGGGGAGCACCTTGCCGATGATGATGTGTACCGGGCGCAGCGGAGACACGAGCAGCACTTCGAGCGTCCCCCGCTCCTTCTCCCGGGACAGCGACACCGCCGTCATCAGCGCCGACACCAGCGTGAGCACAAGCGCGATGAGTCCGGGCACGAAGAGATTCACGCTCTCGAGGGACGGATTGAACCGCATCCGCGTATCCGTCACGATGCGGAGCCCGCGATTCGGCCCGGTGATATCTGCTTCGTACGATGCGATCACTGCGCGCGCGTAGCTCTGGATGACCGTACCCGTGTTTGGATCGGACGCATCCACGGCGAGCAGGATGCGCGCGGGCTCGACGCCCTCGAGCTGGCTGCCGAAGTCGGGCTCGAAGACAAGGGCGATGTCGGCCTCCCCGCGCCGGAACATCGGCTCGACCGCAGCCCTCGTGCGCCCCGTGGAGACGATGCGAAATCGCGAACTCGCCGTGAACCGCTCACGCAGCGCCAGGGTCGCGTGGTCCGGTGCGGGGTCGACAACCGCCACACGGATATTGCGCACGTCGCTGCGCAGCGCGTATCCGAACAGCACGACCTGCACGAGCGGCATCAGCAGCAGGATCGTCAGGGTCTGCCGGTCGCGGAGGATATGGCGCACCTCCTTCACCATGAACGCGCGCAGTGCGCTGGTGTTCATGCGGCCGCCCCCTTTCCGGCCCGCGCCAGCCGGACGAATACGTCGTCCACCGTGGCGGCGGCGAACTGCCGCTTGAGCGCAGCCGGTGTCCCGAGTGCCGCAATCTTCCCGTCCACCATGATCGAGATGCGATCGCAGTACTCCGCCTCGTCCATGTAGTGGGTTGTCACGAACACCGTCGTCCCGCGCGCCGCCGCCGCGTAGATCATCTCCCAGAACTGCCGCCGGGTGATCGGATCGACTCCGCCCGTCGGCTCGTCGAGGAATACAATCTTCGGCTCGTGCAGCAGGGCGACCGAGAAGGCGAGTTTCTGCTTCCAGCCAAGTGGGAGACCTCCGACCAGCGCATCCGCCTTTGCGGACAGGTCCAGCGACTCGAGCACCTGCTGCGCGCGCTCGCGAATGGCGTTGTCCGTCAGGCCGTAGATGCCACCATAGAGCTGGATATTCTCGTGCACCGTCAGGTCGGCATAGAGCGAAAAACGCTGGCTCATGTAGCCGATGCTGCGCCGGATCTGTTCGCGCTCGGTTCGCACATCGAAGCCAGCGACACGCGCCGAACCCTCGCTCGGCGCCAGGAGGCCGATCAGGATCTTGATGGCGGTTGTCTTCCCCGCGCCGTTGGCGCCGAGAAAGCCGAAAACCTCGCCCGCGGCAACGTCGAAGGTGATGTGATCCACCGCGGTGAAGGAGCCGAAGACGCGTGTCAGACCGCTGGCTTCAATGGCAGGCGTCGCCATTAGGCCGCCTCACCCATCAGCGCCATGAACCTGTCCTCGATGCCGGCAGCGATAGGCGCAGCGCTGGCATCGGCATGATGGTGTTGCGCGAGCCAGGACGTGACTTCCGCAGCGACGGCATCGGGCGACGCATTCGAGCGAGTGTCCGTGTAGTGCAGCGTCTCCCCGAAGAGATACACGGACTGCACATGCGGAAATGCGCGCAGCGACTGCAGCATGCCGTACCGGTCCACCCCACTGACAGCGATGAGGGGCAAGGTGAAACCCGCACCGATGGCGCCCGGCGCGTCGACCTGGAGCAGGTGACCACCGTGAATGAGCGCGACACGATCGCAGCGCATCGCTTCGTCCATGTACGGCGTCGAGACGACGATGGTCAGTCCGCCAGCCTTGAGCGTCGCGAGTTGATCCCAGAATTCGCGCCGCGACACGCTGTCCACACCCGTCGTGGGTTCATCCAGCAACAAGATCTCCGGGCGATGCACCAGCGCGCACGACAACGCCAGCTTCTGCTTCATGCCGCCCGAGAGCGCATCCGCACGCCGGTCGCGAAAAGGCTCGATCTGCCGGTAGACGGGCGCGATCAGTTCATAGCCCTTCTCGACGGTGGTGCCGAACACCGCCGCAAAGAACTCGAGGTTTTCGGCGACGGTGAGGTCGGGATAGAGCGAGAAGCTGCCGGGCATGTAGCCAACGCGGGATCGTATTGCCCAGAGATCACGCGCGACGTCGAGCCCGAGCACGGTGGCGGTGCCTGCGTCGGGAAGCAACAGCGTCGTGAGGATGCGAAAGAGAGTCGTCTTGCCGCCTCCATCAGGCCCGACAAGCCCGAAGAGCTCCCCCGCTTTGACGTCGAGCGTTATTCCATCGATCGCCGTCACCTTCCCAAAGCGCCGGGACAGCGCGCGAACCTCCACCGCATTCTTCATGAGCCGCGCGGTGCGTGGGAGATGTCCATGTCCGCCGGCATGCCGATCTTGAGCACCCCGCGCGGATTGGGGACATGCACCTTGACCGCATACACCAGGTCAGCGCGCTCATCACGCGTCTGCACGGGTGTCGGCGTGAACTCCGCCTTCGAAGCGATCCAGCGCACGACACCGGCAACGTCGAGCAGCGAGCCATCGCCGTGATCGACGTGCACCTGGACACGTTGTCCCAGGCGCAGCGATGACAGCTGTGTCTCGGCGACGTACACGCGGAGCACGAGCGTGTCGAGATTGGCAATTCGATACAGCGGCTGCCCTTGCTGCACCACTTCACCAGTCTTCACGTACGTCGTGAGCACGGTGCCGCGCAGGGGGTTGGTGATCTGGCTCTTGTTGATCCGGTCACGGATCTGAGCGACGCGAGCGGTTGTTGCAGCGATCTCCCTTCCCACGCTCCGCTCCTGCGAGCGCGCCGCCTGAATCTGGGCGACGAGTGTGCGATAGTCCCGCTCCGCGAGGTCGAGTTGCTGCGCGGTAGCAGCCTTCTGCTCGAGCAAGCGCCGCGTCCGGTCCAGCGTGCGGCGCGCAACGGCCAGCTGCGCCTCGTACACGCCGGCTTGTGCGCCCGATGCCACCACGCGCGCTTCGGTGGCGGCTCGCTGCGCGACTGTCTGCACCCGCTCGAGTTCGAGCTGAGTCGTGTCGATGACGCCGACAATCGAGCCAGCAGCCAGTCGTTCACCTTCAATGGGAGTGAAGGAATGCAACTGGCCGCTTGCCTGCGACGAGACGACAACCTCCTCCGCTTCGAAGTTGCCGTACGCATCGGGCGCGCGGTCTTTGGTGCACCCTGCCGCGGCGGCGAGGGCAACGGCCAGCAGGGTGCGCAATGGGGGAGTCCGGCGCATCAACGCACCTCGATGCCAAGTGTGGTGAGAAAGCGCGCGCGCGCCTGCGCCTGCTCTACGCGGTGGAGTGCGCGCACGATGCGCGCACTGAGGACGTCCGTCTCGCGATCGACATATTCGGCCGACGTCACCACGCCTTCGTTGAAGCGAATGCGCGTCTCCGCGGCGATGCGCTCGCGCAGGGTGACGATCTCGTCGTCACTCCGGAGCGTGGCGTCGAGTCGGTCGATCGCCGCAAGATCCTGCACGACACCCCGGCGGAGGGTGGCAGTGAAATGCTCCTCCTCTCTGCCGAGGAGGAGCATTTCACTGCAACCCTCCGCCGGGGTGTGGTGCAGGATCTTGCGGCGATCGACCGGCTCGACGCCA
>JBKJKH010000104.1:0-3588 GCA_046597595.1 Gemmatimonadaceae bacterium | reverse complement strand
GCTTCTCCAGCGCCTTTGCCACCGCGCTCGCCACGTTCGGCGGAACCGCTTTTCGCAGCTTGGTGACGGATGCAGCGTCTTCCGTCACGATCTTCATGATGATCTGCTGCGCCGACGCGCCCGTATGCGGCCGGTTTCCAGCGAGCATCTCATACAGCACGCTCCCGAGCGAATATACATCCGAGCCGCCGCTGATCTCCTTCTCGGCCGTGGCCTGCTCGGGGGACATGTAGTGCGGTGTGCCGAGACTTAATCCGGTCTCGGTCATGCGGCCACCGGCGGCCGCACTGACGGCGAGCGCAATACCGAAGTCCATCACCATCGCCCGCCCATCGTGCAGCAGGATGTTCTCCGGCTTGATATCCCGATGGATCACGCCGTGGCGGTGCGCGTAGTCGAGCGCATCCGCGACCTCACGAGTGATCCGCACGGCTTCATCCACACCGCACTGCGTTTCGCGGCTCAGTTTGTCGCGAATCGTTTCGCCCTGGATGTAGGGCATCACATAGAACAGGAACCCGTCCGCCGTGCCGCTGTCGAACAGCGGCAGAATATGCGGATGACTCAGCGACGCCGTGGTCTTGATCTCGACCACGAACCGCTCGGCGCCGAGCACCGCGGCCAGTTCCGGCTTCAACACCTTGATCGCGACCTTGCGGTCGTGCTTCAGGTCCTCCGCCAGATACACCGTCGCCATGCCGCCCGCGCCCAGCTCGCGCTCGATTCGGTAGCGGTCGGCCAACGCTTCCGCGAGGCGATCCATGATGCCGCTCATCGCTTCACTTTCGCCACGAGTGCGCTGCGCTCCGCGACAACGGAATCACGCTGCGGACGGAATACGGCATCCGGTGCCGCGCGCAACGTGAGATACTGATCGTAACTGTGCAACGCCGATGCGGTGTCGCCGACGAGAGCGGCCATTCGACCCTCGATGCGGAGATACGCCGGCAGGCTCCACAGGTATTGCGGGAAGTAGTCCACCTCGCGACGACGAATCGCCGCGAGCGCCGCCGGATAGTTGCCGTCCGCCGCGCGCAGCCGTGCGACCACGAAGTTGGCGTACGCGACAGGCGCAATGCTCGCCTGACCACCGGCCCAATGCGGGCCATCCTTCATCGTCGAGTCGAGGCGCTCGAGCGCGGGCCACGTGTTACCAGCGTTCCCAGTGCGCGAGGTTCGCTCCAGCAGGGCGCCAAGAACGAGCGCACAAATACGCGAGGTGTGCTTTGCTTCAAGCCCTCCCGCAGGCGCTCTGAGATCGAGCACAGAAGACTGAAGCCGACGGGCCGCGGCGCCCGCGCCGCTCGTATCTCCTGCTGCAACGCGAAACAGTGTAGCGTAGCAATCGCGCAGCGAGGGAACTCGCACACCGTGGTCGAGCCGGTACCCGCCGCTTTCCTCTCGCGCGATGACGCTGGCAGCCATGTCACGATAGGCCGGCTCGATCAACGCCTGCTGAATCATCGTTGCCGCCCAGCCCGCTCCGAATGGCTCCGTCGCCCGGAGATCGCCGACGTCCCGTCGTCCTTCTGCAAAGCGGACCGCGAGATCGGAGAGTTGCGCACCACCACGCTCATTTGGCGTGGCTGCCTCCCGCATCAGTGCGCGCGCCGCCCAGCGCGCGTCATCGAGCGGCAGCACGAAGGCGGCACTGTGCAGCGAGATCCGGATGAGCTTCTGCACGTAATCAATGTGCGTGAGACCCTTCCGTCGATCGCGCCAATCTATAGCGGCAGCGCTGTCACCCAGTGACCGATGTGCCGCCCAGAGCACCATATCGTCGTTGAACCCTGAAGCGACCTGGCGCTCGAAGAGCGCCGCGTACCGAGCCGTCGCGGCGGAATCGCCGCTCTGCATCGCCAGGAAGGTCCGCTCCTCAATGGCTTTCGCGAACGTCGAGTCGAGCGAAATCGCGCGGCCATAGGCTGCCTCGGCGCGCGTGAAACGGTCCGGCTCACTCGCTACTGCGCCGTAATGGGCGAGCAACTGTCCAAGCAGGAGCCATGACTCCGGACTGTCCGGCGCGGCGTTGGCGGCACGCTCCGCTTGGACAATCGTCTCCCGATACGTGGAGACGTCGGGATAGTTCGGACCAACCCACGGCAGCGACAGGAACAACTCGCGATCACGTACGCCAAGCCGATCGCGCATACGCGACACGCGCGGAATGACGTCGTAGCCCGTCGTCGTGACAACCGTACCGATCCACGCATTGGTAGCGACCATGCTGAACGCGGCGTCAACGAATGTCGAATCGCGAGCGAACGCCTTTTCGAAGAGATGCATGGCGCCGAAATAATCGCCGCGCCGATAGGCAGTGCGGCCGGCCAGATAGTCCTGTAGTGCGTCGAGTGGAGCCGACGCGAGACCACTCTGCCGCTCGCGCGATTCGCCCGCTTCGCGAATCAACAGTGCCGCCGTCAGGCGGTTCACCAGCACCGCAATGCTGTCAGGAGCGCCAGCGATGGACTCCTGCGCGACGACGTGTCCGTCGCCGGTACGCAGAAGCGTTCCCGTGAGTGTGAGCTCCGTCGGTGTGGCGATCGCGCTGCCGAGCAGCACGCGACCCGCGCCCAGCTGCCGCGCGAGCATCCGCGACGCGTCTTCGGACAGATCGCCCTTCTCGCTCCCACCGTCGCGTCGCCACGCCGCGAGCATGGTGCGTGGTTCCACCGTACGTGCACCGGTCCCACTGCTCAAGCGAGCCTGCATCAGGTCCAGCATCGATTCCCGCAGGTACCCGATGGAGGCATTGCTCCCGCCGACGCGGAATGGAAAGACGGCGATGACGTTCGCATCGAGCGCCGAGTCATCGCTGCCTCCGCGCCACTTCGTCCACGCGAGCACTGCGAGCACGAGCACCGCAACCACGCCAATCGTTGTACCGCGGCCGAGTGTCCTCGCCTTGCGTTCCGTGACATTCAAGCCCGCTGCGAACTCCGCTGCCGTTGCGAAACGATCACTGGGCGCGCGTTGAAGCGCACGCTGTAACGCGCGATCCACGCTCGCTGAAACAGTCTCGCGCAGTATTCGCACCGACGGTGCCGTGGTGCCGAGTCGCTTCGCGATCACCGCCGCTGCCGTTGCGCCGGTGTGTGGTGGCTCGCCGGCGAGCATCTCGTAAAGAACACACGCCAGCGAATAGGTGTCCGAGCGACCATCGACGTCGGACATCCCCGCGGATTGCTCCGGGCTCATGGTACGCCGGCGTGCCAATCGCAGTACCGGTTGCCGTGAGCTGGTTTCCACCTGCTGCGCCGACAGCGCGCGCGATACCGAAGTCCGCCACGAGCGCGTGACCACCGGCGAGCAGGATGTTCTCCGGCTTGATGTCGCGATGCACGATTCCCCGCGAGTGCGCATACGCAAGCGCGTCCGCCACTTCGCGCGTGATCAACACTGCCTCGTCAATCGTGAGCTGCCGCTCGCGCTCCTGCTTTGCGCGCAGCGTCTCGCCGTCGGCGAATGGCATCACGTAATAGAGGAAACCGTCCACCTCTCCGGAGTCGAAGAGCGGCAGAATGTGCGGATGCTGCAGCGCCGCCGTCATCTTGATCTCCGCCAAAAACCGCTCGGCGCCGATCACCG
>JBKJKH010000634.1:0-2539 GCA_046597595.1 Gemmatimonadaceae bacterium | reverse complement strand
GCGCTCACCCTCCTGCGCCTGCAGTCGCACGGTGCCCGTGCGCTCGCGGCGCGCGGCGCGGTCCCGCCGAAGCGACTCGAGCCCGCGCACGCGTCCCTCGTTCCGCGTTCGGCGCGCCTGGATGCCGGTGCGGATCCAGACTTCCTCCTTCGCCAGCCGCTTGTCGAACTCTTCCCACTCCCGCGACTCGGCGTGCAGCGCAGCTTCCTTCCGCACGAGGTATTCGTCGTATGTGCCTCCCCAACTCACCAGACGGCCGCGGTCGAGCTCGACGATGCGGGTGGCGAGCCGTCGCAGGAACGCGCGATCGTGCGTGACGAAAATCATCGTGGTCCCGCGCGACACCAGGTAGTCCTCCATCCATTCGACGGCCGCGATGTCCAGATGATTGGTCGGCTCATCGAGCAGGAGGACGTCGGGCTGTCGCACCAGCGCACGCGCCAGGAGCGTCTGTCGCTTCCGTCCTCCCGACGCAGCCGCGAACGATGCGTCTGGATCCAGCGCGAGATGCTCGAGCACCATGTCGACTCGCTGCTGGATCTGCCACGCGCCAGCGGCATCGAGCGCGTGGTGGAGGCGATCCAACTCACGCAGGGCAGCGTCGCCTCCGCCGGTGCCCAGTGCGTGACTCGCCTGATGGTAGCGCGCGAGCAGGAGGCCGGACTCGCCGAGGCCCGCAGCGACGACGTCGAAAATGGACCCGTCGACGCCCGCGGGAATTTCCTGCTCGAGGCGGGTCACCGTGAGCCCCGTCTGGCGCACGATTTCTCCGGAGTCGGGAAGCTGTGTCCCGTCGAGCAGCTTCATCAGGGTGCTCTTCCCCGCTCCATTGCGGCCGAGCAGGCAGACGCGCTCGCCACGCTCGATCGCGAGGCTGGCCCGGTCGAGCAGGGGCGGCCCCCCGAACGCGATCACTACATCCTGCATCGCCAGCAGCGCCATCAGTGCGTGGTGTTGTTGAGCCCGGGCCGTGTGTGCGTCACCATCGGCGCGCACGCAGGAGAAAGATAGACCGTAGCGCCAGTGCGGGTGCGTGCGCACCTTCCCGCGCATGACAGCCGCCACGCGCACTGGTTCTGACGGACGACCGATTCTTGGCTTCAAGACCCCTTCCGCATGGGAAGCGTGGCTCGAAGAAAACGGTTCAACCGCTACTGGCGTGTGGATCATGTTCGCGAAGAAGGACTCCGGCATCGTTTCCGTCAACTATGCCCAGGCGCTCGACGTCGCATTGTGTCACGGCTGGATTGACGGGCAGGTCAAGTCACTTTCCGGGACGCACTATCTCCAGCGCTTCACCCCCCGACGAGCGCGGAGCACCTGGTCGCAGATCAACTGCAGCAAGGTGGAGGCACTGATTGCGCAAGAGCGCATGCGCCCTGCTGGTCTCGCGCAGGTCGAAGCCGCAAAGGCAGACGGTCGCTGGGAGCGTGCGTACGCGGGGGCGCGCACCATCACCGTACCGACGGATTTCCAGGAGACACTCGCCAGGAGCAAGAAAGCATCGGCCGCGTTTGCGGCGCTCAACAGCCAGAACCGATATGCCATCCTGTTGCGCATCCATGAAGCAAAGCGACCCGAGACGCGGGAGCGACGGATCGAGAAGTTTGTTGGCATGCTGGAGCGAGGGGAGACACTGCATTGAGCGGCCGTGCCCTGCTCCGGTGTGCACTGGCTATGCTGCTCGTCGCATGCAGTCAACGCTCGCGCGATCGAAGCATGATTCCGTATGCTGAGCTCGTTGCCGCCCCCGGGGCGCCGGCGGACCATCGCATCGCGTACGGAACCGACGCGAACCAGTTCGGCGACCTTCGCCTGCCGAAGACGCGCCGCGCGAAGGTCCCCATCATCGTGCTTATCCACGGTGGGTGCTGGCAGGCGGCGTACGATCTCGCGCACACAGCGGGTGCGGCAGCTGCCATCACCGCCGGTGGCTTCGCAACATGGACAATCGAGTATCGGCGGCTTGGCAACGGGGGCGGGTTTCCGCACACATTCGACGACGTCGCCGGCGCAGTCAATCACGTGAGGGCGCTGGCGTCGCAATTCCCGGTGATCGACACCACGCGAGTCGTCCTTGCGGGCCATTCCGCCGGAGGACAGCTCGCGCTCTGGTTCGCGGGGAGCGGCCGGGTCGCCCAGGGTGCCGCGGCTCTGCGGCAGAAGCTGGCTGTGCGCGGCGTCGTTAGTCTGGCCGGCATCACCGATCTTGCGACGTATGGAGCCGGCACCGGCGGATGCAATGCTGCAGTGTCACCGTTGATCGGTGGCAGTCCGGACGAGCAGCCGCAGCGTTACCGCGAGCTCAGTCCAATCGGCCTCGTGCCGATCGGGGTTCCGGTGCATCTCGTGCATGGCGCCGCAGATCCCATTGTGCCCGTGCTGCAGAGTCAGGCGTTCTTCGACCGGACACGCGCAGCGCGTGGGGCCGCGCAACTCTTCATCGTTCCCGATGCCGGACACTTCGATCTCGTCGCTCCGTCATCGGAGGCGTGGAAACAGGTCATGCGAAGTATTCGCGCGCTTGCTACGTCATGAG
>JBKJKH010000507.1:0-2533 GCA_046597595.1 Gemmatimonadaceae bacterium | reverse complement strand
CGGCGGGGTCCTGATGCGGGAGTGCGACGCGCCGGCTTTGGACCGCAACCTGGTGCGTCAGCGGCGCTTCACGTCGAGGGAGTGCGCGAACCATGTCGTCGACCCACTCGGTGGCGTCGGTGTCAACGAGCAGCCGGCCGCGTTCAATCAGCATGAGCGCCTCCCAGATGCTGATGGGTGACAGCCAGAGTTCGTTGTGGGGCGACTGCAGCGCCTCCCGAACCTGCGGCGTAAGTCGTTCCGGTTCCAGCAGGCTCCACAACCAGATGTGTGTATCGAGGAGCAGCTTCACTCGCCGGCGACCTCCCAGTCAGCCGCCGATCCAGCCGCTTCAACGAGGTCGCCGGAGATTCTTGCGGTGCCGCGCATGGCGCCCATCCAACTGGCGCCGGAGGTTGCAAGCGACGGTGGGCCGATTTCCGCGATCGGTTCGCCGCGACGGGTGACGAGGAGCGGACGGCCAGTCCGTCGGACGCGCTCGAGCACGGCCAGGCAGGTGGCCTTGAACTCGGAGATGGACATGGAATCGATCGGATCGTCGACCATTGGGTAACATACTATGGTCGGCGACCATGGTCAACTCGGATTGCTACGTCGCCAGCGCCTGCCGGAGATCATCGATCAGGTCGTCTGGATGCTCGAGCCCCACGCTCAGGCGCAACAACCCCGCAGGCGCACGAGTGGTCGGCCCCTCCACCGACTGCCGATGCTCGATAAGCGACTCTGGACCGCCGAGGGACGTTGCGCGCGTGATAACGTGCAGACGGCCCGCGACTCCCATGGCTGCATCGGCGCCGCCCTCGACCTCAAAGGACAGCATCCCACCGAACAGCTTCATCTGGCGCTTCGCCACATCGTGCGCGGGATGCGTCGTCAGACCGGGATAGTGCACGACCGACACGCGTGGCTGCTGCGCCAGAAACTCCGCGATCGCGCTCGCGTGCGCTGTCTGCGCACGCACGCGATACGGCAGCGTGCACAGCCCGCGCAGCACAAGCCAGCATTCGAACGGCGAAGGCACCGCACCGCCGGACTGCTGTATCAGCCGGGCGCGTTGCGCGCTCTCGGATTCTTCACGATAGATGAGTGCACCACCAAGCACATCGCTGTGGCCGCCGAGATACTTGGTGGTCGCGTGCATCACGACATCGGCCCCGAGCGCCAGCGGGTTTTGCCCGAGTGGCGTCGCCCAGGTGTTGTCCACGGCGCAGAGCGCGCCGCCCTTGTGCGCAATTTCGGCGATGCGCGCGATATCGCTGATGGCGACCAGCGGATTGGACGGAGTCTCGACCCACACCAGCTTCGTGCTGGGACGCATGGCGGCAGTCACGGCGGCCGGATCGCTCATGTCCACCATGGTCGCCTCGAGCTTCCACGGGCCAAACACTTCGCGAATCAGCTTGTTGGTCCCGTAGTACGCGTCGACTGGTGCGATGACGTGATCACCTGCTGCCAGCGTCTGCAACAGCGTCATCGTCGCAGCCGATCCCGATGCGAAACTGATGGCAGGGACGCCACCCTCGAGCACTCCGAGTGCCGCCTCGAGCGATTGCCGGGTGGGGTTCGCATTGCGCGCATAGACGTAGCCGGCGCGATAGCTTCCATCCGGCTCGCGCTCGAAGGTGGTGGACAGGTGAATCGGCGCGGTGACGGCGCCAGTGACGGTGTCCGGGGAGCGGCCGGCGTGGACGGCGAGGGTCTCGATGCGCACGAGTGCGGTGACTGAAGGCCGGGTGCTGAACGGGAAGTCCGGTGTATCATAGCAGGATGCCCCGTCTGCGCCTCCTCTCCCTCCTTCTCGCCGCACTGTGTGCGGTGGGATGTGAAACGCGCGTGGGTCTCTCGGGTGCCACGGGCACCGGAGGAGGGACAGGCGGTGTCCCGGGCGCGATTCAGCCCGCGCTCGTTGGCGAATGGTCGCTGATCCTCATCAACCAGGACGCCTCCGGCGCACTGGTCTCGTCCTCGGAGACCCGCTGGCGCTTCGACGCCGACGGCTCGGCGTCGCGCACGTCGATCGCCACGAGCTTCATCTCGGGCATCCAGGAAACGGTGCGCACGACCGGCCGGTGGTCCGCAACGGCGACGACCATCACCATCACCCTGCTCAACCCGCCGAGCGGAACGCTCGTCCTGCCGTGGCGCGTCGAGCGCATTGGAACGGCGGAGTCGCTGCTCCTCGGTACACTGCGATTCGTTCGAAGGAGTTAAGCGCGCGCCCGATGGTGTCGCGGTTCGATGCGGCGCGCCATACTTCTGCATGTTGCCCTTCCGTATCGCCATTGTGCTGTTCCTCGCGCTCACCACACCGCCAGCGGTTGCGGCGCAGAGTGACGTCGCGTTTCCCCCCGAGGTATATGCAGCCCGCCGCGCTCGTCTCGCGGCGTCACTCCCGGCGAGCGTGATCGTTGTTCCAGGGCGCTACCTCGTCGGCGAGCATGAGTTGCCGAGGCAGGATCCCGACTTCTGGTATCTCACGGGAGTCGAGTCGCCGTATGCGATCCTCGTCATCGCGCCGGACAATCGTGAAGTC
>JBKJKH010000461.1:0-4461 GCA_046597595.1 Gemmatimonadaceae bacterium | reverse complement strand
ATCCCGGCGCCGCACGGTACTACAGGGAGATCGGCGTCACACCATGACGATTCCCGGAGTCGCGACGCCGAACCCGGCCGACGTGATCGAGCAGTTCGAGAGCGAATCGCGCACGCGGAAACTCAGTGGCGTGACCGCGCACGTCGTTACTGCGCTCGCCTTGCTGCTTGCGATCAGCGCCGCCCTCTGGGTCGGGCTTTCCTTCGATCCCTTCGCCTATCGCGCCTGGTTCCTGCTCCTCGTACTGGTGCTCGCATTTCTCTGCTACCCGGCTGACATCCGCGAACGCGCCTCGCCGGTGGTGGCCGACTGGATCCTGGCCGCGTTGTCGTGCGCGGCACTCCTGCCGCCGATGCTCGACCGTGCGTTCTCGCACCGCGCCGCCGCACCGACCACGCTCGATATCGGGCTCGCGGCAATGCTCGTCGCGCTCGTGCTCGAGGCCACGCGTCGTGCAGTCGGACGCGTGCTCCCCCTCACCGCCCTCGGCTTTCTCCTCTACGCGTACCTCGGCCCGCTCTTCGATCTCGCCGGCCTCGACCTGCTCGCGCACCGAGGGTACGACATCCCGCGAATCGCCGGCACGTTGTATCACACGCTCGAGGGCGTCTTTGGCGTGCCACTCGACGTCGCCTCGACCTACATCATCCTTTTTTCGCTCTTCGCCGCCGTGCTCGAACGCTCAGGCGCTGGAAGCTTTCTCGTCGAATGGGCGCTGGCTGCTGTTGGTCGGTCTGGCACTGCCGCAGGCACTGCGCGCGCCGTCACGGTTGCGGGCTTTCTGCTCGGCACCGTGTCGGGGAGTGGCGTGGCGACGGCGGTGACCCTGGGGTCAGTCTCCTGGCCAATGTTGCGCACCGCGGGCTTCACGGCAGATCGCGGCGCGGCAATCCTCGCGGCGGCCGGCATCGGCGCCGTGATCTCTCCGCCTACGCTTGGGGCGGCGGCATTCCTGATCGCTGAGTTCCTGCGGATTCCGTACCTCCAGGTAGTGGTGATGGCGATCGTCCCGACGATCCTCTATTACCTCGGCGCGATGCTCATGGTCGAGTGGGACGACAACCGCACAGTTTCTCCTGATGCCGCTGCGATTCGCGCGCCGCGCTCGTTACGCGCAGTGACACGTGACGGGTGGCATCACTTCGTGTCGCTGGCGGCGATCATCGCCCTGCTCGCGACCGGCATGACCGCTGCTCGCGCGGTCGCCATTGCAACGATGGTCGCCATCGCACTCAGCTTTCGCACCCGCGAGATGGCGCTTCGTCCAACGCGTCTCGCGTTCGCACTGGCGGATGGCGCGCGCGGCGTCGTCGCCATTGCCGCGACGACCGCCACTGCCGGGATCATTGTCGGCGTGATGACGCTGACCGGACTCGGCCTTCGCGTCGCAGGGCTGATCGCGGAACTCGGCGGCGGAAGCGTGCTCGGCACGGTGCTGCTGTCGGCGGTCGCCGTCTTGCTGCTCGGGCTCGCAGTTCCCGTGACCGCATCGTACATCATCGCGGCGGTGACCGTCGCGCCCGCATTGTCGCAGGTCGGCGTGCCCGTCGCCGCCGCGCACATGTTCGTGTTCTACTATGCCGTGCTCTCCGAAGTCAGCCCGCCAACCGCACTCGCGCCCTTCGCCGCGGCGGCGGTGACGGGGGCCGATCCATGGCAAGCAACGATGCAGACCTGGAAATACGCGTTGCCCGCATTCCTGGTCCCGATCGCCTTTGCCGCCGCCCCGAGCGGAATGGGGATTCTGCTGTCGGGTAGTGCAGGGCTCATTGCCCTCACGTCAGTCACGGCAGCACTGGGCATCGTGGCGATCGCAGCCGGCCTGACCGGCGGACCGCGACAAAGCCTGTCGCGGGTAGAGCGCGCACTGGCGTTAGCCGCCGGTGTGTTGTTTGCGCATCCATCGATCACTGCGGATGCCGGCGGTGTCGCGTTGGTCGGCGTGCTGCTGGCGATGCGGGTCTGGCGAAGGGGGACCGACACGACGATGCCCCCCCGGAACTCGCCGGTCAGCCGGTAGGAGGTCGCCGAACGGGCGGGCGGCGGATCTCCACGGTGTAACCATCGCGAGTCAGTAACTCGCTCAGCACCTTCGCCGCGCTCTGGTCGGCGTGCTCGAGGATCCCCGACTGCCGCGCCGAGATCATGAGCTGCGACCGGATGCGGGCCTGAATGGCGTCGCGGTCTTCCGCGCGAAAGGGGTTGAGCAGCCCGCCACTTTCGTCATACGTCGTGACATTGACGACGTCGACGCTCATGACCTGCGCCGGCGGCAGCGAGATGATGATGCGCTTCGCCGCCGAGTCGATGCTGACGTTCGTTCCGCGCGAGAGGTCGATTCCGGCGGCGACGCGCGCGGTGACGACGAGCAACGTCTTCTTGGTCGAGCGAAACTGCGTCTGCTCGTACGTGACGACGTCGCGCAGCGTCATCTCCGTCGCCACGAGCTTCGCGACCGCACGCAGCCGCTCGACGACGACCTCCTGCGTGACACGGGGCTCCGCACGCTTACCGAAGAACGGCAGCCCGCCCACTGCGCGGCGCATCACCGTGATCCCGCCTGCTGCCGCAACGCCAAGTGCCAGGGCAATGACGCCCCAGGTGACGACCCGGCGTTGCGCGGCGGTGAGGAGAGGCTCAGCCATGGAGGAAATGTATCCTCCCGATACACCGCCGTCCCTGACTAGCCCATCAAGTCGCCTTTCGAATCTCGATCCTGCCATTCCCCGTGGTCATCCGCACACGACGTCCGCCCCCGCCAATCGTGCCCCGCAGCCGGCCGCGACCGATTTCGCCGCTGGTGATCGTGATCGGGAAATCCGAACGGATCTCGCCGTTAGGCTGATTTGCATCGATGTTGCCCGCGAATCCGGATGGGACTGTCACGATGATGCGCCCGTTCCCCGTCGTAAAATTCATGTCATCACTCCCGGTCAGCGCCGCCATTGAGACTTCGATGTCGCCATTCCCCGAGCGCGCCGTGACGGGCCCATTCGACGTCGAGACGATCACGCGGCCGTTGCCACTGGTGGCCGTCACCGCACCTCGCGCGCCCTCGACGCTCACCGCACCATTCCCCGACGAAGCGCGCACACCGCCGTTTACACCCGACACGCGGACCTCACCGTTCCCGCTCGCCGCGCGCACTTCTTCGCCCGCGCCCACTACGGTCACGTCCCCATTGCCCGACGAGACCGCGAGCTTGACCCCCCTCGGCAGGAGCACGGTAAAGCTGGCCGTCTCGCTGTCGCTCTCATCCCAGTCGCGGTTGCGGTGGTTGCGCGTGGTCATCCCTTCCATATCGCAGTCGCTGTATTCAGTCACCGCGCAGACCGCGACATCATTGCCCTCCTTTTCCACCGTGAACTCCACGATGCCGTCCCCGTCTCGGCCTCGGCGATTGTTGCGACCGTTCCGGCTGCTCCAGCGCGACTCGCGCTTTACGCCGCGTACTTCGGCAACATCGCCATCGGCTGTGCGAACGCTGACGTCGCCCTTCTGCGTGCGCACCGCGAGCGTTGCCCCGGCCGCCATCTTGCCAGTCCAGGAAAACGTGCTGTCAGCACGGCGCTGCGGGCGGTTCTGCGACTGCGCTGACGCGGTCGTTGCGAGGGCGGACAGCGAGAGGATTGCCAGCGCAGAGCGCGTGACTGAGGCAGCGGAACGGCGGGTAGACATTCGAACTCCAGATCTTCGTGAGCAGGGTGGGTCAACGTCCGCCGGGCGGCGGTCGCTGAGCCATTGGACTCCCCGACCTGTCGCAAGGTTGGAACGCCGCAAAAAAGTACCGGCCCGCCTTTCAGCGGACCGGCACCTCCCCCAACGCCTGCATCTATATAGAAAGCGCGATCGAATGCGCGTCAGGCTGCCATCATTCCCTGCGGGCGCCAGGCGATCGGCGCTCCCTCCAGGGACACCGCCCGGTAACGGGCAGGCGGAAACCCCACTACGCCGATTTCGAGCATATCTCCAGCGCCGACAGGCACTTCCGACTCGAGCACCGTCATCGCGCCTGCGAAGTTATCGCTCTGGACGACGCCAGCTTTTCGCGTCCCCTCGCCGGTACTTATCGAAAACATGTAACGGGTCATTTCATCCCCCTTCGTTCGAGGTCAATTCCCGCGGTTGTGTCGTCCTACACCACCTCCCAACGAAAGAGCCGTGCCGTTCCCAGGCGCGGTTTTTCCGACAACGGGGCAGGGGTTCCCGGACAGCCGGGCAGGCCAGACACGAAATGGCAGATACACCGTAAGAGGTCGTTGTCACTCGTCTCGCGTCACTCGCGCTCACTCGTGCTTACTCGTGTCAGTCACTCGTCGATCGCCGCAGTGACTCGTCGTTGCGGCCAGCGCTCTCCTTGCCGAGCCCGTACTTGAGTCGTAACCTCACCGCCCCCCACCACTCCTCCCGCATGAGAGCTTCTATCCGGGCGTCACTGGCCGCGTTCGCGATGGCCACAGT
>JBKJKH010000365.1:0-3128 GCA_046597595.1 Gemmatimonadaceae bacterium | reverse complement strand
CGACTCGACCGCCTCCGCCCGCCGCGTCGCCTTCCGCGCGGCCTCCGTGGAGTTCATCGCCTCGCGCTCCAGCTGCACCACGCGCTTGGGATCCACCTCGCGCTCGGCGGTATCGCGCGCCTGCGCCAGTTCGCTCTCGAGCCCCGCCATCCGCCGGTCATACTCCACGTGTACGCGCTGCACGACGCTCTCGAGCGTCTTCACCGCTTCCTCGCGCGCCTCGCGCTCGCTGAAGCGCGCAAAGCCAAGCGCGAAGAGAGACGCAGAGGGCCAAAAACGCTCAGCGGCCCGTGCACCAAAGATGCGACGCGATTCATACAGGGCGAGGATGCCAACGAGCTGGCCATCCAGCGAGATACCGCGCAGCGACAGGAGCCCGCCGTCCGGCAGTGGGGCAAAGAGCAGAAGGCGCGCGAAATCGGACGATTCCTCCCCGATATCCACGAACTCCACTGCGCTCGTCACCCGCGTACGCACTGCACCCGGCAGCTGCTCGAAGGCCATCTCGTACCGCGCGTGTTCGACACGGTCGCCACGCGGCTGCGATCGCTCGAAGAGGAGGTTCCGTCGTCCGTCAAAGCGAAACAGCGCCATGGTCGCAGAGCGATCGACCTCAGCTAGTGCCTCGCCGAGGCCGACGAGCGCCGCGTCCATGTCGGATGCGGTCGTCAGGGAGTGGGCCAGCGCGGGTAGCGTACGCGGAGGCATTTCGGGGGGCGAAAGGACGGGCCGCACGGAAACGAACAACCGCTCGGCATGCACACCGGCGGACGCTGGCAATCTCGGTCTGAGCGACTCGCCGTGTCAATCGTTGCAGCGTCAGAAGTGCGGGACTTTGCTTGACTTGCGACCTCGCCGGGATAACTTCCCCGCGATGTCTCCGCGCACCGTGCAGCTCGTCCTGCACTACGACGGAACCCACTTCGCCGGATGGCAACGGCAGCCCGGCGTCAGGACCGTACAGGGCGTTCTCGAAGAGACGTTGGGGCGACTCTGCAACACGCACGTACCCGTGACGGGAGCCGGCCGCACGGATGCCGGGGTTCACGCGCGTGGACAGGCTGCGGGCGTGCGGGTACCAGAGCGGTGGGAGCCTGCCGCACTGCGTCGTGCGCTCAACGCGTTGCTTCCGGAGGATGTCTGGGTCGTAGCCGCGCACACGATGCGCGACGATTTTCACGCGCGATACAGCGCGCTGTCGCGTCGCTACGTGTATCTGGTCGGTACGGACGCCGAAGCGCGCTCCCCCTTTCGGCGGCGCTTCGAACTGGCGTTCGACCGGCATCCGCTCGACCTCACCCTACTTCGCCAGTGTGCCTCGCAACTCCTTGGCCAGCATCAATTTCTGGCCTTCGCGGTTCGTGGTACTGCGCCGCCGGAGGACGAGCATCGGTGTATCATTCACCACGCATCCTGGCAGGAGCGTCCGGGAGGCCTGTCGTTCGAGGTCGAAGCGAACCGGTTCCTCCATCATATGGTGCGATTTCTCGTGGGGACGATGCTCGACATTGCCAGCGGCAAGCGACCCGCATCCGATTTCGTCCTGCTCCTGCAATCGGTGGACAACGCAGAAGTGTCGCCGCCGGCAGCGGCCCATGCGCTGTTTCTCGAGCGCGTCTCATATGCCGCGGAGCTTTATGATGTGCCCGCGGGTTTCCTGCCCGCTGGTACCGGTGGCCCCTGACCGGGTGTCCTGGCGCGTCCTTGCAGACGCCGTGACGCGCGTCCCGCTCGCGCTTGTTGCCGCGGTGATCACGGCCTGTAGCGGAACCCCCGAGAACTCGATCGCGCAGACGCTCGATCGCTCTCCGCGGGTGAACGCTGGCGTCGACGCCTCCCGGCGCACCGCGATCACGGAGGCGGTGGCGCGGGTCGCGCCTGCCGTGGTGACGGTGCAGACCGAAATCGTCGAACGCGTAGCGGCAGACCCGTTCGACTACTTTTTCGGCCGCAGGTCCGGCGAGCGTGTCGCGCCAGGGCTCGGGTCCGGATTCATTATCCGCCAGGATGGTGTCGTGGTCACCAACGCTCATGTGGTCGCCGGCGCCACGAAGGTGACGGTCGCCATGCGCGACGGCACGACCTACCCCGCGAGGGTGATTGGAGCCGATGAGTCGAATGATCTCGCGGTGCTCAAGATCGAGGCGAAAAACCTGCCCGTCGCGGTCCTCGGGACGTCGGCGGATCTCGTCGTGGGCGAGTGGGCCGTAGCGATCGGCAACCCGTACGGCCTCCTCCTCGGCAACACCGAGCCGAGCGTGACGGCCGGGGTGATCAGTGGCGTGGGGCGGAACCTCGCCGCGGGGAGCGAAGGCGGCGGCGTCTACGTGAACATGATTCAGACGGACGCGTCGATTAACCCGGGCAACTCCGGTGGCCCGCTCGTGAATGCCGCGGGTCAGGTGGTCGGGGTCAACAGTTCCATCTATTCCCCATCCGGAGGCTCCATCGGCCTCGGGTTCGCGATTCCCATCGATCGCGTGAAGCGTGTGACGGAGGACCTGCTCGCCCATGGTGCGGTGCGGCGTCCGTGGATCGGCGTGAAGCTGCAGCTGGTAAGCGGGAACGACGCGATTTCCGCGGCGCGATCTGGCGCGATTGTGACACGACTCGTGCCCGGGTCTCCGGCGGATCGCGCCGGCGTGCAGGTGGGTGACCGGATTGCCCGCTCGCGCGGTCGCATCATCCGGAATGCGTTTGACTGGGATGCCGAATTGCTGGACCTGCGCGTGGGCGAGAGCGTGCCGCTCGTCTTGCGCCGCGGGAATGCAGATGTCGCTGTCACGGTTCGGGTCGCGGACCTTCCCGATGTCTCGGCGCCGCGCGTGACGGTCATGCGCGAGCTCGAGCTTGTGACGCTCACGCCCGCGATTCGCGCCGAGCGAAGCGTGCGGTCTGCCAAGGGCGCGGTCGTGACGCGTGTGTCCGATCGTGTCATCGACGAGTTGGGGCTCCAGCCGGACGACGTCATTGTGCAGGTGAACCGCACGCCTATCGAGGACGCGACGCAGGTGGAACGCGCGCTTGTTGCCACAGGTGCGCGCGGACCGGTGCGCCTGTTCTTCGAGCGGCGCGGACAGATCTACTCCACCGACTTCGTGCTGCGATGAGTGAGCACGACCGGTATT
>JBKJKH010000280.1:0-2983 GCA_046597595.1 Gemmatimonadaceae bacterium | reverse complement strand
CTGGCGAGCAGCCTGGCGACAGACTCCACGTTCGCGCCGCACTGGCTCAGCCGCGAACCCGGTGGCAAGCGCCTCGTCGCTACTTCAGAAGGTCCCGTGCCGTCAATACGCCTCATGCAGTTCGACTCAACTTCCGGCCGTCTCACATGGGACGAACGATTCCGCGATCGCGTCGGTGGCCCGCTCGGCATCAGCTTCGCGCGAACCACGTGGCCGCACGGTGCCGCGGGCCGCGCGGTACCGCATGGCGCGGTCTTCTCGCGTCAGGCATCGCCCTGAACTTCGCCGCAGAACGCTCTTTCATGAACGCCACGATCTGATGCGCTCACACATGCTTCTTCCCGGACCTCACATGCGTGCACTCGTCACCCTCCTGCTCGCGCTGCCGGTCGAACTTGCCGCGCAGCGCACCGCCCAACCGACAGCGCAATCAGTTCCCCGCGCAATCCGCGAGATCAAGGAAGTCGACCTCCGACGTGACCTCTTCGCCATGGCATCTCCCGCCATGCGCGGTCGCGAGGGCGGAACGCTCGACGAGATGCGCGCGTCAATGTGGGTCGCCGAGCAGTACCGGCGCATCGGCCTCCGGCCCGCGGGGGAGGACGGCACGTGGTTCCAGTGGTTCAACATCGTCCGCACGCGCGTCTCGATGACGTCGAGCCGGGCAACGATCGCGGGCCAGTCGCTGACCGTGTTCGGCGACATCATCCCGTACAACACCGTGCCGGTAGAGGCGTCAGGACCGGTCCTCTGGCTCGCGGATCTCTCGGACACCACCACCGATATTCGCGGGCGGATCGTCGCGACGCTTCTCCGTGCGCCCGCTGCGGCCTCCATCCGTCCGACGAGCTATCCCCGGAACATTCGTTACGCGAGCGCTGCAGTCACGGGGACGATCGCGCTCCTGTCCGCGCGCGGCGCCGCAGCGATCCTGCTCGTGGCCGACGCGCCGGTGGACAGCGCCTTCGCCCCCGTCGCGGTCATGCGGCAACGTGGCGACTACGACGTCGACCGTGCGCCGTCGCGATCGGGCGGACCGCCAGTCAACGTGGCACCGCCGCCGACTCTCGGCGCGGGCCCGGCACCCGTCTTCCTGGTGCGCTCCACGATGGCGGCGACGTTACGTCAGGGGCCGACCGCTACCATCACCATTCGCCTCGAACGTTTCGAGACGTTCTCGGTGAACGTCATCGGCGCTTTGCGCGGCACCGACCCAACGCTCCGCGCGGAATATGTGCTGTACAGCTCGCACCAGGACGCGAACGGAGTGCGCCTGCTCGCGCCCGGCGACTCGGTGCTGGCAGGCGCCGACGACAATGGCTCGGTCAGCGTTGCGGAGTTTGCGGCGGCTCGCGCGTTCGTCGCCCAGCGCCCCAGACGCTCGCTCCTCTTCGTGCACCACGGCGCGGAGGAACGCGGACTCCTGGGTTCACGGTACCACGCAGCGCATCCCGTCGTGCCGCTTGCACAGATCGTGGCCGTGCTGAACGGCGACATGATCGGCCGTAACCATCCCGACACCGCGGCGCTGCTCGGCGCGCAGCCTCCGCACCGGAGTTCGAAGGAGCTCGTGGACATGGCGCTCGCGGCCAACGCGGCAACCGGTCGGTTCGTGATCGACACCCTCTGGGACCGTCCGACACATCCCGAGGGATGGTTCTTCCGCAGCGACCATGTGCCGTATGCACGGATGGGCATTCCGTCGCTCATGTACTCCACCAACCTGCACGACGACTATCACACGGCCGGCGACATCCCCGAGCGGATCGACTACCACAAGCTCACGCGCATGGCGCAGTGGATGTACCTCACGGGATGGTATGTCGCGAATGCCCCCAGGCGTCCAGCTGTGGATGCCGGGTTCAAGCTTGAACGGTGAGCGATGCGTGTGCGTGACCGCGCGCAGTTCGTCGGTAACTTGTCACTGTACGTACTCCTCTCTCCATGGACTTCCATGACCTCGTGCAGTCGATCTTTCGCGACCGTGGCGCTGTTCGTTGCGGGCGCCGTCGGATTCTCCGACGCCGGCGCGCAATCCGCTCAAGGGCCTGTCGCCGCGAACCCCGAGGTCGTCGGCGCCGAGCGTCTTTTCTCGGCGTGGATGGAAGGGCAGCGAGCGTATCGGGGATTGCCCGGTGTCGTCGTAGGCGTGGTGGCCGACCAGCAGTTGGTGTGGGCGCAGGGCTTCGGCTACGCGAACATCGAAAGCAAGCTCCCCATGACGCCCGATACGAAGTTCCGCATGGCATCGCACAGCAAGCTGTTCACGGCGACGGCGATCATGCAGCTCCGCGAGCGCAACAAGGTCAGGCTCGATGATCGGGTGGACCAGCATCTCCCGTGGTTCAAGGTGAAGCCGGCCGGTGAGGACGACGGTGCCATCACCATCGAGCAGCTGCTCACGCATGCGTCCGGGCTGCCCCGCGAAGCGGGCGATCACTGGACCACGTACAACTTTCCGACCGCTGACCAGCTGCATGCGCTGATGTCCTCGCGCGAGGCGCCGTACGCGCCGCAAGTCAGGTGGAAGTATTCCAACCTGGCATATTCCGTGGCCGGCATGGTGGTGGAGAAGGCCAGTGGCGAGCGGTGGGCCGACTACGTGCAGCGCCAGATCTTCGATCCACTCGGCATGACATCGTCGAGCGTCGACACCGATGTGCCAGGACTTGCAAGAGGATACGGACGCCGCATGCCCGATGGGACGCGCCAGCAATTTCCTTTCGTGGACGCGCGCGGCATGGCGGCGGCGACGGGAATTACATCGACCGTGGGCGACATGGCCAGGTTCGTGTCGGCGCAGTTTCGGCGTGGTCCTATGGGCGGCGCCCAGATCCTCAGCACCGCGTCGCTGCGTGAGATGCACCGCGTGCGCTCCCTCGAGAACACGTGGACGTCTGGCAATGCCATCGGGTTCGCGGTCACGCGTGTCGGTGAGAAGACGTATGTGGGCCACGGCGGTGGGTATCCCGGCTACACGACG
>JBKJKH010000095.1:0-17273 GCA_046597595.1 Gemmatimonadaceae bacterium | reverse complement strand
GATCGAGTCCCAACGCGCGAAGCGGTTTTGTTGGAGAAGTTCGACGGGGTGCGCGGTTGCCATCTCGCCGATGTCGGCGCCTGCGGCGAATGCACGCTCGTTGCCGGTGATGACGATCGCCTTGATCGCGGGATCGGCATCGAACGTGCGAAGTGCCGTTTCTAGCTCCGCCACCAGTTGGGCATTGAGCGCGTTGAGTCGATCGGGGCGATTGAGACGGATGAGGCCGGCGGCATCGCGCGTCTCGACGAGGATAGTCTGGAAATCGGGCATCGTTTTCCTTGAAGTTGGCAAAGGCATCTGTATTATCCGCGCGACGGCGCACCCGCGCGATGGTGCGGACCATGATCGATCAGCGGAGGCAATCCGCCGATTCCGCTTTCGATCATCGCGATGACCCAGTCGGCGAAGTCGTCATACGACATCGCGCCGCCGGGCTTGAGCCACGTGAACGTCCAGTTGATCATCCCGAACACGAGCATCGCCGCGGGCAATGCGTCGGCAACGGCGAGCCTGCCGCCGGTCGCCGCCGAGATCGCGCGACGGAACGCATCAATCACGTGACGCTGTCGCGCAACGATGATCTTGCGCCGTGGCGCTTCGAGGAACTTCGCGTCGTGCGTGAGCACCATATGCCGCGACTGCGACGTCTGGTACTCGTCGAGGAAGCGCCGGATGAGCGCGCGCAGGTGCTCCACCGGCGGCAGACGGCGCGCGTCGGTCTCCGCGCACAGCGCGACCAGGCGCGCCATGTAGCGTTCGGTGATGTCGAAGAGCAGCGCTTCCTTGTTCGTGTGGTAGTGGTAGACGAGCGCCTTCGAGATCCCACACTCGTGCGCCAGGTCCGACATCGACGCGCCGGGGAATCCGCGCTCGGCGAAGAGTCGCGCCGCGACTTCGACAATCAGCTCGGCCTGTCCCGCCTTGACCGCGGTCACAGACGTTCGTCGTAGCTGATGACGACCTTCGAGGTGACCGGATGCGACTGGCACGACAGCACGAATCCGCGCGCCAGCTCCGCCGCCTCGAGCGACCAGTTCCTGTCCATCGTCACCTCGCCTTCAAGCACGCGCGCGCGGCACGTGCAGCACACACCGCCCTTGCACGCGAAAGGCAGGTCGGCGCCGGCGGCAAGAGCGGAATCGAGGATGGTCGCGCCTGCGAACGGCACACGGATCGTTCGCGTCACGCCATCGGCGATCAATATGACCTCCGCCGACGCGGCCGGATCGACGACTGCCGCAGCATGGGGGGTCACACCCACACCAGCAGGCACGCGAGCGTCGCGCTTCTCGCCCGGCATCGCAAAGCGCTCGACATGGATGTGAGCGCTACCGACACCCGCTTCGATCAGGGTTTGGCTCACCGCATTCATCATCAACTCCGGACCGCAGACGAAAGCCTCGTCGATGTCGTCGGCAGGAAGGATCGTTGACAGCAGCGCGCGACATTTCTCGCTATCGATCCGGCCGCTGAACAGCGCGACGTCCTGTGCCTCGCGCGAGAGCACGTGATGTAGCACGAAGCGATCGACATAGCGGTCCTTCAGGTCTTCGAGCTCCTCCGCGAACAGGATCGATCCGATCGTCCGATTGCCATACACCAGCGTGAAGCGGCTCGAAAGCTCGCGCCTGAGCGTGGTCCGGATCAGCGATAGCACCGGCGTGATACCGCTCCCCGCGACAAAGGCTACGTAATGCTTGCGCTGCGCGGGATCGAGGGCCGTGAAAAAGCGCCCCGCAGGCGGCATCACGTCGACGGACATCCCCGCCGCCAGCGCCGTATTTGCCCACGTCGAGAACGCGCCGCTGTCCACCGCCTTGATGGCGATGCGCAGGTGCGGGTCGCCGACACCGGCGCAGATCGAGTACGACCGCCGCAGCTCCTCGTCGCCGACCTGCGCGCGGAGCGTCAGGTGTTGGCCCTGCGTGAAGCGATAGGTGTCGGCCAACTCGTCGGGAACGTCGAACACGATCGAGATCGCCTCGGGTGTCTCGCGCCGAACCTGCGCGATGCGCAACGGATGGAAATGCGTCGTCACCACGATCCGTTCGGATACGCGCGCTGCAGGAACTGCATCTCGGCCAGTAGAAACCCGAGATGCTCGCTGTGAAGGCCGAACTTGCCGCCGGTGCGCATCGCCGATGGCGCAGGCATCGGCAATGTCGCGCGATCGAGAGTCGCACTCACGCCCTCGAGCCACGTCGCGTGCACCGTCGATGGATCGACTCCGATGCCGGCATCGGCCATCCCGCGATCGACGTCGTCGGGCAGGAACAACTCGGTCGTGTACGGCCACAGCGCCGCCAGCGCACGCTCGGCGCGCGCGTGAGACTCATCGGTTCCATCGCCGAGGCGGATGAGCCACTCGGCGGCATGATCCTCGTGATAGCGCGATTCCTTCAGCGACTTCATCGCTATCGCCGACAACCCGCCGTCGCGCGAGGTGGCCAGCATCTGCCATTGCAGCGACTGGAAACTTGCGAAAAGAAAGACACGGACAATCGCGATGGCGAAGTCGAGGTCGTTGGCCTTGCCGGCGGCGGCATCGAGCGAATACCCATTCGGCAGCTCAACCATCGTGCAATTGCGAAACTCGCCTGCATCGCGGAGGAACGCGAGCGCATCCTCGTCGCGGCCGCGGCCTTCGACCCGTCCCGCATACGACAACACCAGTCGGGCTTGCCCGATCAGGTCGAGTGCAATGTTGGCGAGCGCGATGTCCTCCTCGAGGATCGGCCCATGGCCACACCACTCCGACATGCGATGGCCGAGCACGAGGCGATCATCCGCAAGGCGAAGCAGGTGCTCCGTGAGCGCGGGCCGCAGATCCTCCTGGACCGCGAACGCCAGCATCAGAAGACCTTGATGCCGCGCGGCACCTTGTAGAACTGTGGATGCCGGTAGGCCTTGTCGTTGCCCGGATCGAAAAACGGGCCGCTCTCGTCGGGCGTTGAAGCGGTAAGCCAGGCGGAGGGCACAACCCAGATGCTCACGGCCTCACCACGACGCGCATACACATCGCGCGCGTTCTGCAGGGCCTGCTCGGCGTCAACGGCGTGGACGCTCCCGGCATGTTCGTGCGGCCGGCCACCGGGCGGCTGCGTGAAGACCTCCCACAGCGGCCACTGACCGGCGCCGCCATTCCCCGCCTGGCCCTGGTCAGCCATCAGGCGGCGGCGGGAGTGCTGGCGTTCTCCCGCTTGCGCGCATGCGCTGCGGCCGCCTCGCGCACCCACGCCCCTTCGTCGTGCGCCTTGTTTCGCGCAGCGAGCCGCTCGCGATTCAATGGTCCGTCTCCCTTCACCACGCGCCAGAACTCGTCCCAGTCAATTGGACCCGTGAGCCAGTTCTTGGACTCTTCGTCGTACCGCATGTCGGGATCTGGAAACTCCAATCCGATCGCCTTGGCCTGCGCGACCGTGAGGTTGATGAAGCGCTGCCGCAACTCGTCGTTGCCCTTTTTCTTCACGCCCCACCGGATCAGTTCATCGCTGTTCGGTGAATCCTTGTCGTGCGGGCCGAACATCATGATCGAGGGCCACCACCAGCGGTTCAGGGCATCCTGCGCCATCGCCTTCTGCTCCGGTGTGCCGGCCGAGAGGATCGACATGATCTCGAAGCCCTGCTTCTTGTGGAAATTTTCTTCCTTGCAGATGCGCACCATCGCGCGCGCGTATGGACCGTACGACGCTTTCGCGAGCATGGTCTGGTTCACGATCGCGGCACCATCGACCAGCCAGCCGATCGTGCCGATGTCCGCCCACGTCAGCGTCGGATAGTTGAAGATGCTGGAGTACTTGGCCTTGCCGGCCAGCAATTGATCGACCAGTTCCGCGCGATCAACGCCGAGCGTCTCCGTCCCGCAGTAGATGTACAGTCCGTGTCCGGCTTCGTCCTGGACCTTGGCGAGGAGCGACATCTTGCGACGCAGCGTCGGCGCGCGCGTGATCCAGTTGCCCTCCGGCAGCATCCCGACAATCTCGGAGTGTGCGTGCTGGGACATCATGCGGACGAGCTGGCGGCGGTATTTCGCCGGCATCCAGTCCTTCGGCTCGATGGATTCGCCGGCCGCGATGCGCGCCTCGAACTCGGCCACGCGCGCGGGATCGTCGGTGTCGACGGGCTTGACTGAGGTGCTGGGAGATTCGTGTGCCTGCATCCTCTAACGAAAACACCTATACCGGTGCGGGAAAAGGGGTTCGCCAAGCATTCCGACCGGCGCGCGCGGTGTATTCACGAGCGCATCAGCCTAGATTTTCGGCCAACCTCAGCCAGAAACCATGGACGGCACTGTCACTCTCGAGCTCGACTCCGGCATCGCCACGGTGCGATTTGGGCACCCAAAGGGAAACTCCCTTCCCGGCTCGCTGCTCCGTAAGCTCGCTGAGCAGGTTACCGCGCTTTCCAATGACCCTGAGGCGCGCGTCATCGTGCTCAGGAGCGAGGGCGCAGGACCATTCTGCGCCGGCGCCTCCTTCGACGAACTCGTGGCGATTGCAGACGCCGCGGCCGGGAAGGAGTTCTTCATGGGCTTCGCACGGTTGATCCTGGCCATGATTCGTTGCCCCAAGTTCGTGATCGCCCGTGTGCATGGCAAAGCCGTCGGCGGCGGGGTCGGCGTACTGGCGGCGTCTGATTATGCGGTCGCGACGAACGACGCGGCGGTGAAGCTCAGCGAACTCGCGGTTGGTATCGGCCCCTTTGTCGTTGGGCCCGTCATTGAAAGGAAGATCGGGCTCGCGGCATTCTCGCAGCTTGCCGTCGATGCAGCGGGATGGCGCGATGCCGACTGGGCGTTGCGCCACGGGCTGTTCGCCGAGGCGGTTGCAGGGACGAGCGCGCTGGACGAGCGAATCGCGACGCTGTCGCGCAGACTCGCCGACTCGAATCCCGAAGCGATGTGGCGCATGAAGCAGGCATTCTGGCTGGGGACAGAAGGCTGGCCCGCCCTTCTGGAGCAGCGCGCGGAGATGAGCGGGACGCTGGTCCTTTCGGAGTTTACCCGTACTGCGATCGCGCGCTTTCAGGCGCGCTGAATGCCCATGCGCAGTGCTGGTGCTTAGTGCTTGTTCTTGTGTTTCTTGTGCTTTGAGCGACCACGCCCGCGATCGCGGTCACTGTCGTCGTCACTCTCGTCATCGTCGCGTCCAGCACGCTCCTGCCGCGTGGTTGCTGTCGGCCCGCGGACCTCGTCCACGTTGTTGATGAGGACGACGCTGTCGCGAGGTGCTTCCCGCAGTGCCAGTGCCGAGCCGTCCCGCTCGCTCATTGCCTTCCCGATCTCAAAGGACGTGCGCACGTAGTCCTTCACACTCATGCCGGACGACAGGATGGCACTCTTCGACGGCGTGTCGAGTTCTATCCGCTCGACCAGACGATCGGCTGCGGCATCGGACCAGTCGCCGGACACGTCACGGTCGAACAACGTGCTGCTGCTGACGCGCTTGAGGGACCGGTCGGCGAGCTGCCACTGCTCCAGACGTTCGTGGCCGATCTTGAGGTTGAGGGCGTCCGCCAGGCTGTCGCTGATTACCACGTCGCCAGCAGCTGTGTCGAAGGCTACGCCGCGCTTCTCGTTCGCGCATGCTCCGGCGAAGAGCAAGATCCCGCAGGCAACCACAAGGTGATGGCGATCAAAGCGACTGGACGGCATTGGGCTCCCGGTGGAAGGCGACGCGATGCGGGCCATTATGCAAGGTTTGCGCGCACGCGAAGCGGACTCAGGGACTGCTACTTATACTTCGGCCCGCGGACGGTCTACGGGCCCCATCTCCCGGCTCGCGACACTTTACACCAACGCATGCCCGAAATACGATCGCTCGACTTCAGGTGCACTGATGGCTGCTGACAAGGGTCCGCCGTTCCGGAGCCGCAGCCACGAAATCCTCCGCATCGAAGGCCTCAGCGATGCGGTGTTCGGCTTTGCCGTAACACTGCTTGTCGTCTCCCTCGAGGTCCCCCGCGATTTCACCGAGTTGTCGGTGCTGATGCGAGGGTTTTTGCCGTTCGCCATCAGCTTTGCGATGCTGGTGTGGATCTGGTATACGCAGCACGTATTTTTCCGCCGCTACGGCCTGCAGGACGCGTGGACGGTGACGCTGAACGCCGGGTTGCTGTTCGTGGTGCTCTTTTACATCTACCCGCTCAAGTTTCTGTTCGGGATTCTCGTCGAGCAGTTTTCGGGCAACAGCCGGATCGGGCAGCTCGCGGATGGAACGCGCGCCGTCGCCCTCCGCGAGGACGGGGGGACATGGCACAACGTGATCGCGCTCGCCGACTTCGACACGCTGATGACCATCTACGGCATCGGATTCGCCGCGATGTGGGCCGTCTTTGCGCTGCTGTACTGGCACGCGTGGAAGCAGCGAGATGCGTTGGCCCTCACGTCATTCGAGCGCCATGACACGCTGGTGAGCTTGCGCGAGAGTGTGCTTCTGCTCTCGATTGCCTTGCTGTCGATCGGCATCGCCCAGGTGCCGGGCTACGGCGCGATCGTTTCCGGGTGGATCTACGGCGTCATCGGTCCCTTGATCGGCGTGCATCAGGCATTTTCCGCGAAACGGCGCGCCGCGCTCGCGAAGTCCACGGCAGCAGAACCCTCTTCAACAAACGGCACACTCATGCAGCCCATGCTCCCTCTTGTCATCCTTGGCCTTTCGCTCGCGTCCCTTTCCCCGCTGCGCGCGCAGACGCCGCCGGCCGCGCCCCCACCGGTCCCCCAGCCGATGGGCTTTTTCATCACCAGCACGCCGGTCGGCGACGGGGGCAACCTTGGTGGCCTCGCAGGCGCGGATCGCCGCTGTCAGGAGCTTGCGCAATCCGTGGGTTCCGGCAGCCGGACGTGGCGTGCTTATCTCAGTGCCGCCGGCGTCCCGGCCCTCGGACAGGCGCCGGTGAACGCCCGCGATCGAATCGGCACCGGTCCCTGGTTCAACGCGAAGAGCGCGCTCATTGCCTGGAACGTGGCCGATTTGCATGGCGACTTTCAGCGCGATCGCAACAGCATCAACAAGGAATTCGCGCTGAACGAGAAAGGGATGCCGGTCGCTGGACGGGGCGAGACACCGAACCAGCATGACATCCTCACCGGGTCCGACTCACACGGCCGCGTGATGCTGGGAACTGCCGCGAATACGACCTGCGGGAACTGGACGAGCAACGCAGCGGGCGCCACCGTCGTCGGCCATCACGATCGATCGGGTGGGGGGAATTCCTCCTGGAACGCCGCGCATCCGAGCCGCAGTTGCAGCCAGCAGGATCTTGTCGCGACGGGCGGTGCGGGATTGTTCTACTGCTTCGCGACCTGAGCGGCGTCAGCAAACGAGAGGGCAAAGCCGGACTCGATGACTTGTCTCGTGAGGTGCTCGGCCGTCTCCTCGAGCGCCTCGGCTGCCACGATCATCGTTGCGATGTCGAAGCAGGTATTCTCGCGGAAGTGGCAATACTCCTCGACCGCGGTGAGGTACCCCATCATGCCACCAAATTCGGTGGGGCAGTAGACCTTTTTTGCCGCGCGCAGCCGCTCGGCATCCGCGAGGTCTGGCATGGCTTCATTCTCGCTGCCACAGACGACGCGGACGCGCTCGTTGCTGATGATGCGCGTAACGGTTTCGGCGTCCAGGGAACGTTTGTTCGCGTTGACGACTATGGCGTCGAGTGGCATTGCGAGCAGTTCGTGCTTTTGCGCTGGCGCAAAGGTGCTTGTGCCAAGTGCGGCGAGTTCTGCTCGCCGCTCCACGCTCGCTTCCAGCGCGACAACCTCCGCTCCCGCGGCTTGCGCGCAGTCGAGCACGTAGCCGCCTATGTGCCCGATGCCGATGAGACCGATCGCTGCGCCCTCGATGGGACGGTCGCAACCCGCGAGCATGCCCTTCAGCACACGGTAGTTCCCTTCACCGGTCGGCCGCGAGGTATCTGCCGTGACACTGCCGGGGAATCGCGAGTTCAGGTAGAAGAGTGACTGCGTATGCCCATCCGACATCAGGCCGTGACCCAGGTCCTGACCGGTGACCACGCGAAAGCCCGCGCGGTGTTCGAGATCGTGCAGGCAGTCAGCGGCCCAGTCGAGCATCTCGCGGTCGCGCGGCTGGCCGACGCGCGAGTCGGTGCTCGGGCACAGCACGCATTTTCCCCCGACGAGCCGGTCACTGTAGCGCAGTGCGAGCGGTCCCCCTGCGCGCACGAGCCGCGACCACCGGATCTTGCCCTCCATCCCCTTCGCGAGCGCGACCGCCTGCGCGTCGTTGTTGTAGCCCTCCTCACCCGCAACGGCCTGCGGGACGATGCGGAATCCACCTAACGACATCTTTCCAGAGTGCGGAGCGGCGTGTGTGGCAATGCTCAACTGCCATGGACCGCCGGAAAAATTCTCGTAGCGATAGACCCAGATGCCCGGTTCCGGCTGCACGACCTCGGGAAGAGTAGTCACGCGGCTAGTCCGTTACAGTCTCGATTGGCGGTTGCCCTAATGCGTGCTGCGCTTCCACCCAACTCGTGTGATATCCCGGCTCCTCGATCTTTGCGGCGGCCTTCGCGACCTTGAGCGGGCGGAAGGAGTCCATCATCACCGCGAGCTCGTTGGTCCATTTCTGCCCGATCGACGCTTCATACCGGCCAGGATGCGGTCCGTGAGGGATGCCGTCGGGATGATGCGTGACGCTCCCGAATTCGATGCCCTTCCGGCTCATGAACTCCTCGGAGGCGTAAAAGATGACCTCGTCGGAATCCACGTTGCTGTGGTTGTACGGCGCCGGGATGCTGTTCTCGCCGAAATCGTAGGGCCGCGGGCAGAAGGAGCAGATGACGAAATTGTCGCCCTCGAATGTCTGGTGCACCGGCGGGGGCTGGTGCACGCGCCCAACGATGGGCTCGAAATCGTTGATGTTGAATGCCCAGGGATAGAAGTAGCCGTCCCACCCCACCACATCGAACGGATGGTGGTCGAGGATGAACTCGTTCAGCGCGTCGTACTGCTTGACGAGAATCCGGTGGTCCCCCATTTCGTCGTGCGTGATGAGCTGTGTGGGAATCCGGATGTCACGCTCGGAGTAGGGCGCACCTTCGAGGATCTGGCCGAAGTTGTTCTTGTATCGCTTGGGAAAGCGCACATGACCGCGGCTCTCGAAGACCACGAACTTCTGCTGCTCCGTCAGGTCGAGTCGCCAGCGGTGCATGATCCCGCGATGCACCATGACGTAGTCGCCCTGCTTGTAGGGCAACTCCCCGAAAATGGTGTCGAGCACGCCGCGCCCCTTGGCGATGTACACGCACTCGTCGGCCTGCGCATTACGGTAGAAATGCTCGTCCTGCGTGTCCGGCTCGACGTACAGCATCGCGATGTCCTGATTGAACAGCAGCGGCGTGCGATTCAGCGTCGGACTGCCGCCGGCCTTCACGCGTCCGGTATTGAACAGCCGGTGCTTCAGGGCGTCGTCGTCATCGGCTTCCCACACGATATCCTTGATGCGCTTCGCCGACTTGATTGTCGTCGGCGGCCGGATGTGGTACAGCAGCGCCGACGTGCCGTGAAAACCTTCGTGCCCCATCAGCTGCTCGTGGTAGATGCCACCGTCGGGACGGCGCATTGCCACGTGGCGCTTCCTGGGGACCTGGCCTAACGTGTGATAGAAGGGCATTGGCTGGTGGTCAGAGATTCCCTCTGGCGTCCTGCTCCCGCTCGATCGCCTCGAACAACGCCCGGAAGTTGCCTTTCCCGAAACCCTTGGCGCCCTTGCGCTGGATGATTTCGTAGAAGATCGTCGGACGATCCTGCACCGGCTTGGTGAAAATCTGGAGCAGGTAGCCGTCCGGATCACGATCGACGAGGATCCCGAGTCGTGAGAGCACTTCGAGCGGCTCATCAATCTTGCCGACTCGTCCCTGCAACTGCTCGTAGTACGACGTTGGCACCGACAGGAACTCCACGCCGCGATCCGCCAGCGCCGTGACCGTCCCGATGATGTCACTCGTCGCGAGCGCCATGTGCTGGACACCCGGGCTCCCGTACGAATCGAGATACTCGTCGATCTGCGACTTCTTCTTGCCGGCCGCCGGCTCGTTGATCGGGAACTTGATGCGATCGTTGCCATTGGCCATCACCTTCGACATGAGCGACGAATACTCCGTGCTGATGTCCTTGTCATCAAAGGTCAACAGGTTCCGGAATCCCATAACCGTGGCATAGTAGTCGACCCAGCTGTTCATCTTCCCCAGCTCGACGTTGCCCACACAATGGTCGACGTACTTGAGGCCGACACCAGCTGGCTGGAAGCGGGGGCGCACCTCGCGGAATCCAGGCATGAAAAGGCCGCGGTAGTTGCGCCGCTCCAGCAGTGAGTGGATCGTCTCTCCGTACGTCTTGATGGCCGCAATGACGACTTCGCCGTCCGCATCCTTCATCACGCGCGGCTCGTGCACCGGCGTCGCGCCCCGCTCGACCGCCTTCGCGAAGGCATCACGGGCGTCGTCCACCCACAGCGCCAGGTCCCGCACACCATCCCCGTGACGGGCAACATGATCGGCGACAAACGCGGCTTCGGCGCTCAGCTCCGGGCGCACAGCGGTCGTGAGCACGAAGCGGATCTTGTCCTGCTGCAACAGGTAGCTGGCGCGGTCGCGCGTTCCCGTCTCAGGACCGCGGTAGCCGACGAGACTAAAACCGAAGGCGGCGCGGTAATAGTGACTCGCCTGCTTCGCGTTGCCGACGAAAAACTCGATGTAGTCCGTCCCGTTGATCGGGAAGACGTCCTGCGCCTGCTCGATGGCAGGCAGCGTCTGCGTGGCCATGATTCCTCCTCGGTACGACAGCTGCGTCCAATATACGGCGCCCCGCGCCTATTCGGGACTCTTTCCAAGCCCATGCACCTTCGCGACGCCCTTCTTCCGTACGCGGATGTTCACGATCTCCACGAGGAAGGAGAACGCCATCGCAAAATACGTGTAGCCCTTCGGGATTTCCTTGCCGAAGCCTTCGGCGACGAGGTTCGTGCCGATCAGGACGAGAAACGAAAGCGCGAGCACCTTGATCGTCGGGTGTTTGTCCACAAACCTCGAGATCGGGCCACTCGCTCCGAGCATCACCAGGAGGGCGATCACATTGGCGGCCACCATGATCCAGATGCTCTCCGCCATCCCGACTGCCGTGATGACGGAATCGAGCGAGAAGACGATATCGATGACCATGATCTGCGACACGACGGCGATCATCGACGCGGCCTTGCGCGGCTCCATCTTGCCATCATCGGCGAGGTCGTCCTCTGCTTCGAGCTTGTCGTGGATCTCGTGCGTCGCCTTGCCGATGAGGAACAGGCCGCCGAGGATGAGGATCAGTCCGCGGCCCGTGATGTGGATGGACCCGATGGAGAAGAGGGGCGTCGTCAGGCGCACGATCCACGCGATCGCCGAGAGCAGTGCAAGACGCGACACGAACGCGCCCATCAGGCCGAGCTTCCGCGCTTTCTCCTGCTGCGCCAGCGGGACCTTGCCAGCGAGGATGGAGATAAAGATGATATTATCGATCCCGAGCACGATCTCGAGCGCGGTGAGCGTCAGCAGCGCAGCCCACGCATTGGCGTCGGTAAGAAATTCCATGAGGTCCGGAAAGAAGGTCTAGTCGTTCAGCGCGGGAAGATCGCGAAAGAATTCGAGTGCCTCGGGGTTGGCGAGCGCATCGCGATTCCGCACAGGCCGGCCGTGAACGATGTCCCGCACCGCGAGCTCCGTAATCTTCCCCGAGATGGTGCGCGGAATGTCTGGCACCGCAATGATGCGACGCGGCACATGGTGCGGACTCGCAAACTCACGGACACGCTTCCGAATCCGGTCGCGTAACTCCTCGTCGAGCTGGTGCCCGTCCTGGAGGCGTACGAAGAGGACGACCCGTACATCCTTTTCCGCGCCACTGCCAATGTCCTGCCCGATCACGATGCTCTCCACAATCTCGTCGAGCTGCTCGACCTGGCGGTAGATCTCCGCCGTGCCGATCCGCACGCCACCCGGATTCAGGGTCGCGTCACTCCGGCCGTGGATGATTACGCCATCGTGCTCAGTGAGCTCGGCCCAGTCGCCATGCAGCCAGACATTGGGGAATCGCGTGAAGTATGCGCTCCTGTAGCGCGCGCCGTCCGGGTCACTCCAGAACTCCACCGGCATGCATGGAAACGGCTGGACGCAGACGAGCTCGCCGGCACTGTCGCGCACCGGTAGCCCTTCCTCATCCCAGACCTCTACCGCCATGCCCAACCCCCGTGTCTGCAGCTCACCGCGCCATACCGGTGCGATCGGATTGCCAAGCGCAAAGCACGAGAGGATGTCGGTGCCTCCGCTGATGCTCGACAGTCGCACGTCGGACTTGATGCGGGAATACACGAAGTCGAAGCCGTTCTCCGAGAGCGGGCTCCCGGTCGACAAGATGACGCGCAGGGCGCTCAAGTCGTGCGTGCGCCCCGGCGACGCGCCCTTCTTCTCCAGCATTGCGAGATACTTCGCGCTGGTCCCGAACACCGCGACCTGTTCCTGCTGCGCCAGGTCCCACAGCGCCTCACGGCGTGACAGGGGCGCGCCGTCGTACAGGACGATGCTTGCGCCAACCGCCAGGCTCGACACCAGCCAGTTCCACATCATCCACCCACAGGTGGTGAAGTAAAAAATGCGATCCCCTGCCTTCAGGTCCGTATGCAGCGACAGCTCCTTGATGTGCTGCAGCAGTGTGCCGCCCGCCCCATGCACCATGCACTTGGGCAGGCCTGTCGTGCCTGACGAGTACATGATGTAGAGCGGATGCTGGAACGGCAGTCGTTCGAACGCCAGCGGCACGCTCCCCTTCGCGCCGAACGATTCCCAGTTCGTCGCGCGATCGAGCGGGGCCTTCGTGTCCCGCGTCCCGCGGAAATTTACAACCACCACGCGCTCGACCGACGGGATCGCGGCCACGATGGCGCGAGCCCGCTCGAGGGAGTCAATCTCGAGACCCGCGTAGCGATACCCGTCGGCGCAGAAGAGCACTCGCGGCTCGATTTGCCCGAACCGATCGAGCACGCCCTGCGCGCCAAAATCCGGCGAGCACGAGCTCCACACCGCGCCGAGGGAGGCCGTGGCCAGCATTGCGACGACGCACTCGGGAATGTTTGGCAGAAACCCGGCGACCCGGTCGCCCGGCATGACGCCAAGCGCGCGCAATCCTGACGCGATGCGCGCAACGTCGCGCCGCAGCTCCGCGAACGACATTGCACCGCGCCTGCCCTCTTCGGTCCACGAAATCAGCGCCGCGCCGTCATCGTCACGCCGCAGGAGATTCTCGGCGAAGTTCAGCCGTGCGCCCGGGAACCACGTCGCGTTGTCGGGTGGCGTCATGCGGTCGCCGCGCACGACAACCTCATCCCAGGGCTGCCGGCCTTCATGCTCGTCAGCGATCACGCCGCCATGACGCCAGACCGCGGGCCAGAATTGCTCAGGGGTATCTACCGACCACTGCCAGAACGCCGGATACTCGTCCGGCTCGAATCCGAGCGGGCGCATGAACCGCGTCATGTTCGACGAGGCAATCTCGTCGGGGCGCGGACTCCAGATGGGCGTATCAGTCACAGCGAAAAAAGATAGCCGCAGGTTCACGCAAACCTGCGGCTCCTTGAAAGCGCCCTTACAAGGTGACGGGGAGCCTCTGCGGGGCCATCAGGCTGTTGAAGAACAGCTTGAACGTTCCATGCGGTTGCGCACGGAACAGGATCTCTGGACCAAAGAGGTACAGGGTCCCGCGTCCAATCTTCGCTTCCGCCGCCGCGATCCCGCCTTCGAGGTACGACTGGCCCCAGGCCCATCCACTGCGTAGTGCCGTTGGCGAATCGTACCACATGATCGCCTTCACTCCACGCTGCGGCGCATCGGGCAGCAGCCGGAAGACGGGACTTTCATCAAAGGTCACGTCGGCCCGGCCGGCCATGCCGTGCGCGATCGGATTCGTGCTGTCAACGGCGACCGAAAGCACGGACCCTGGGATGTAGAAGCGCTCGCGCGGCAACGCGCGCTCGATCCCGGCCGTGCGCTCCACCAGATGGCTTTGAATGGGAAGGTTGAGATAGTAGGCCAGGTTTGTCCCGCTGCCGATGGCGATCACCTTGCCGCCATTCTCCATGAAGGTCTTCAACTGCGGAACCGTTTTCTCCGCGGTCACGCGGCCAAGCGTATTGCGCAATTCGGCGGGGATGTCTTCCGCGCGCGGCTGGCGCCCGAATCCGCCGAACGCACTCTCCTGTGGCGTTGTCGCGGGCACGGATCCATCAGGGAGGACAACCACATCGTACTTTGCGGTGAGACCTCCGCCGTCGAGCGCCTGCGAATACACGACCTCGTATGGGAATTCGTACTGCTCGAGGAGCCAGCGCGTCCAGCCCGATGGCATTGAGCCGCCGTACGTGTCATAGAGCGCGATACGCGGCGTGCGCATCTTGTGCGACTCGACCGCCGGGCGTGCACTCACACCGTCGAACGTCAGGCCCTTTTCCGCAGCGAGCTTCTGGAGCACCGGGAGCGTCGTGGAGCGTGACGCAACGTAGAACGTGCCTGCCGGATACGTCTTGCCATTGGCGGACAGCGGTGCCGCGAGCCACTGCACATCGTCGCCTGCTTTCAGGAGGCGATTGATGGCGACAAACGCATCGTTCTGCTGGTGCGAGAAGAGGTAGCCGCTCGCCCCAGTCGCGCGTGCCACTCCGCCCGCTGCCGGGCGCGCCATGCCATCGATCTTCTCGAACGGACCCGTGAAGGCGTCGAGGATGCGGTCGAAGCGTACGCCCATCTGGTAGGCAAGCGTGTAGCCGGCGTTGTCGTACGGCGCCTTCGGCGGGCCGCCGGGATAGAGCAGGTCGTTCGGATAATCCTGAGGCTCGAACATGTCGAGCACGTGTGCGCGAAACGCTTGCGCCGCACTGACGGCGTACGATCCCGCTGGATACGCCTTGCCGCCAAGCGAGAACTCGCGCGTGGCGCGCTGCACCGTGACGCCGTTCTTCACCAGGGTGTTGATGAACTTCGTCGCGGTGAGAAAGTCGGGCTGATCCGACGGAATGATGTAGCCGCGCGGATCACGCAACTTTGGATCGCGCAGCATCGCAAACATCGCCGTGGGCGCAATCTCGGCCTGGCCGGTGGCGTTCCCCGCGCGTGGCGCCTCACGCGACGCGGCACGCACCTTGGCGAGGCTGTCGTTCACCGAGGCGATGTAGCGCGGGTACATCGTCCAGGTATCCGTGCTTCCCTTCTAGATCTGGTTGTGGCCCATCTTCCAGAAGTTGAACAGGAACTGTTCGCGGTGACGCGACGCCACGTCGAGCACCGCGCGATTCGCCGTGATCGAATACTCGATGGAGTTCCTGAAGTACCACTTCTGCGGCATGATCGGATACACGTAGTCGCCCGTCGCCACCATCTTGTTCGGCGTGAAGGGAATCTCGATCGGCGTGGGATTGCCGATCGTTTCCGTGAGCAGGCCGATCATGTTGTGGAAGTACACCGTGGTGCGCAGGCCGCCGTTCCACCACGTCTGATAGGATGCGCCGTCTCGGCGGACGGTGCCGGGCTTCCCTTCAACGGCGAAGCGCGTGTGCATGGACGTGCCGACGAGGTCGATGCCGAGGAGCACGAGCGGATCGAACTGATAGTTGTGCGGATCGCGGAAGGGCGGCGCAAACATGACGGCGCCGGCAGGACCCGTCTGGTGATGGTTGTAGACAATCTGCGGGAACCACTCCCGGTACTGCACACGCGTGATATTCTGCGATTCGGGCTGGTTCACCATGTAGAAATCGCGGTTGTTGTCGTGCCCGATGTACTTCTGGTACAGACGCGGAATGTTGCCGCTGTTGCGCTTGAGCGTGTCCGGCTCGCGCATGTACCAGTTCGACACGAGTTCCATGCCGTCCGGATTCGCATGCACGCCGAGGATGATGCAGTCGTTCAGGAACCGCAGCGTTTCCTCGTCATTCGAACTGACGAGACGATATACGGTTTCGATGAGCTGGTGCGCGCCGAGGACTTCAGTGGCGTGGAGCCCGCCGTCGATCCACACGATGGCCTTCCCTTCCTTCGCCAGGGCACGGGCCTCCTCCTCGCTCACACCCTCGGCGCGAGCCAGCCTGGCCGAGATCTCCTTGTAGCGCGCCTTCCTCGCGAGATTCGCCGGGGTGCTGATAATGGCCATCAGCTGCGGCCGCCCTTCAGCGGTTTGTCCGATGGTGTCGAGCTCCATGCGGTCGGACTCGCGGGCAAGTTTTTCGAAGTACGCGCTGAACTGGGTGTAGTTCGCGAGGCGATAGTCGTCGCCAATGGCGAAGCCGAAGTGCTCGCGTGGCGAGGTAATGCGTTGCGCGGATGCGCTGGGTGCGGAAGCGAGGAAGATCGTTGCCGCCAGCAGGAGCCCGGGACGGGAGGGACGCATGTCGTAGGGAGGGATGAGGGGACGCGGGGTCGTGCGCCTGTGACAAACTGGCCTGCCGCACCACGGTTGGCGAGAAGTCGGCGCCAGCTGTCCTGACAACGCAAAGAGCCCGGTCCGCGTTGGACCGGGCTCAATACCGCGAGGGGAGCGGCTTATTGCTTCCGCGAGGACCGCGGAATAATCCGCATCAACCTGCCGTTGTCGTCCAGCGCACGGATATCGAAGTCCGGCTCGATTTCGTTCAATGGGAACCCGGGCGTTGTTTGCTGGCCAGCCGCCGCTGGGGTCGCGTAGAGCGCAGGGATGCCGAGTGCAAAGAAGTCCGCCTTGGTCACGTCGACGGTGTAGCCGATGTCGCGCAGCGAGTTGACCGTGAGCGCACTGAGGGGGTTGGAACCGGAGTTGAGAAATCCCGTCATGAGTTCGCGCGTGAGCACAGACTCGCGCCAGTGCGAAAGGCGCGTACCAGCCCCTCCAGTGTTCTCAACCGGGACGGGACGGCAATTGCACGCGAGGCCCCCGAACGTGGGCGCCGTGAAGGCGCTGATCGCATTGGCCCCGTTGAAGATCGGGTCGCCCGGCACGCTCAAGGTGTCGAGCACACCCTTGTTCGTCCACAGCGACCCGATCCCGAGCACATGGCCCATCTCGTGGAGGATGACGTTGTTGAGCTGGCCGCGATCCTCGAGGGTCTGGAGATCGGCGGTGTCGAAGCGCATGACGCCGGCGATCACGAACGTGATCGCGCGCGTGGCCCCGCTGGTGCGCACCAGGCATGGGCCCGCGCTGCCAAGCACCATGCCCGGGCCGTCGATCGGCACGAGATCGGCGAAGATGACGA
>JBKJKH010000602.1:0-9108 GCA_046597595.1 Gemmatimonadaceae bacterium | reverse complement strand
CTGAACGGGAGCAGTTGTTCGGGATCCACGGACACCGCACTGGCCAGCGACGACAAGCGTTCCTCCCGCTCCCTGCTGCGCAACTTGTCGATCTTCGTGACGGCGATGATCGTCGGTGCGCTGATGGAACCAAGGAAGTCGATCATGCCCAGGTCGTCTTCGGTTGGATCGTGGCGCGCATCGAGCAACATGACAATGCCGCGCAGCGCAGGCGAATGCTTGAGATACTCCTCGATCAACGGCCGCCACTCGGCCCGGCGGCCCTTGGAGATGCGCGCGTAGCCGTACCCCGGAAGGTCCACCAGCACGAACGTGCCGTTCACCGCAAAAAAGTTGATCTCGCGCGTGCGGCCCGGCGTCTTGCTGACGCGGGCAAACGCCTTCCGCTTCACCAGCTTGTTGAGCAGGGATGACTTGCCAACGTTGGAGCGCCCCGCGAATGCGACTTCGGGAAGCTTGAGCTCGGGGCGCCATCCAGTCGCCAATGCCATTGGCCCGAGGAAATCGAGCGACCGGATGACGAGGGGATCAGTCGACGCCGCTCCCTCGACTGCGGAAGTCTCCTCGACTTCGTCCGTCATCAATGCGTCCGCGAGACGCGCGGCGCTTCGGCAGGAGGCGCCGGGCGCGGCTTGCGCGTGCTCGGACGCTCGCGCGGCGCGTCGACATCGCGACGCAGGACGATCGCGAGCACATCGTCCATCGACTCCGCCGGATGGAAGCGCACGGTCTCCCGCACCTCTTCGGGGAGTTCCTCCACCTCTGCGAGATTCCGGCGCGGGATCACCACGTCGTGAATCCCGTTGCGGTGCGCGGCGACCGCCTTCTCCTTGAGGCCGCCGATCGGGAGCACGCGACCCTGCAGCGTGATTTCACCGGTCATCGCGACGTTGCCGCGGACCGGCTTTCCGGTGAGCGCGCTGATGATGGCGGTGGCGATGGCGATCCCTGCCGATGGCCCGTCCTTCGGCGTCGCGCCATCGGGCACATGCACGTGAATGTCGCGCGAGCGATGAAAATCCTCATCCAGGTCCAGTTGCACGGCGCGCTGGCGCGCATAGCTCATGGCCGCGTTTGCCGATTCCTTCATCACGTCGCCGAGCGTGCCGGTGAGCTGGAGACGTCCGCGTCCTCGCACGACGCTGACCTCGATCTCCAGGATCTCGCCACCTGCCGCCGTGTAGGCCAACCCGTTCGCGACTCCGATGCGGTCTTCCATTGGCGCAGCGGCGGCGTCGTGCGGCGGCACCCCGAGCATGCCACGGAGGTCAGCGCCATGCACGCTCAATTCTGCGTCCGGATGCTCGGCCACACGGCGCGCCAGTTTCCGCGCCACGCGCGCGATGCGCCGCTCGAGCTCGCGCACTCCGGCCTCGCGTGTGTACCCGCGCAGGATGCCGGGGATCGCATCGTTGCTCCACGTGACCTTGTCGACGGCGAGGCCGTGCTGCACGAGTTGGCGCGGCACCAGGTGCCGGCGCGCGATGGCGAGCTTCTCCTGGTCGAGATAGCCCGGGAGCCGGATGATCTCCATACGATCGCGCAGGGGATCGGGGATGTGCGCGAGCGAGTTGGCCGTCGTGATGAAGAGCACTTGCGAGAGATCGTAGTCGATCTCGAGGTAGTGGTCGTTGAAGGCCCGATTCTGCTCGGGGTCGAGAACCTCGAGGAGCGCCGCAGACGGATCGCCGCGCCAGTCCTGCCCAAGCTTGTCCACTTCGTCAAGGAGGATGACGGGATTCACGAATTCCGCCCGCCGCATCGCCTGGAGAATCCGGCCGGGGAGAGCACCGACATAGGTGCGCCGATGCCCGCGGATTTCCGCTTCATCCCGCACGCCGCCTAACGACATGCGCACGAAGCGGCGGCCGAGGGCGCGCGCGACGGAGCGGGCGAGCGAGGTCTTGCCTACGCCGGGCGGACCGCTGAGGCAGAGCACCGGCCCGTCGAGCCGGCCGACGAGGCCAAGGACCGCGATGTAATCGAGGACGCGATCCTTCACTTCGTCGAGGCCAAAATGATCCTCATCGAGCACCTGACGCGCATGCGGCACGTCGAGCACGTCATCCGTGCGCTCGACCCAGGGCAGCGCGAGCAGCCAGTCCACATAGCTGCGCGAAACGCCTGCCTCCGGCGAGAGCGGAGACGTGCGCTTGAGCTTTCGGATCTCCCGTCGTGCGCGTTCCGCGGCCAGTTCCGGGAGCTTCTTCCGGTCGACCAACGCTTCGAGTTCGTCGAGATCGTCGGCGTCTTCCTGCCCCAACTCACGATGAATCGCCTTGAGTTGCTCCTGGAGATAAAACTCCCGCTGGTTCTGCACGAGCGACCCACGCACATCGTCCTCGATCTTGCGCTCGAGCCGCAGGAGATCGATCTCGCCCGCGATCACGCGCGCCAGCTCCTCGGCGAGCACGCCAACCGATGCCGACTCGAGTAGACGCTGCCGGGTCTCGAGGCGAACGCCGACGTGCGCGGCCACCGCGAACGTCTGCCGCTCCGCGGATTCCCCGGCCGCGTGCACCAGCTCCAGCACTTCCGCAGGCACGCGCCGCTGGAGCGAGAGATACTCCTCGAAGATCGTCACGAGACGCCGGACGTGCGCGTGCTCGTCCTCATCGCCCGCGAGGGCAAGGGGGAACGGCTCGAGGGTCGCGCGCAGATGTGCATTTCCAACGCCCGCGCCTGCCGACGCATAGCGCGTCACGCGCGCCCGGCCGAGTCCCTCGACAAGCAGCCGGGTCGTGCCACTCGCCAGGTGCGTTACCTGAAGGAGGCGCGCCACCACCCCGACGCGGAAGACGTCGCTGGCGGAGGGCTCCTGCACCTCGGCATTGCGCTGCGCAACGAGGAACAGGAGGCCATCACTCGGCTCGGCGGCCGTGACGGCGGCGAGGGATGCGGCACGGCCAACGAGCAGCGGCATCACGACGTGCGGGTACAGCACGACGTCGCGCAGGGGGAGCACAGGCAGCCGGTCTGGCGACTCGAAGGCGTCGCCATCTCGGGTCAGGAGGATCGTCATGTCCTGAATATACCCGGCACGAGCTGGTTTTCGGCTCGCTGGCTACCGGGTTCGGAAAGACGGGGCATCGCGGACCCACGCGGACACCGGCGGACGAACGCGGAAACAAGAAAAATGAACCGCGGTTCAATGTTCCTGCTTTCTCAGACGCCCCGGAGAATATCACCGCCTCTGCACACTGACCGAGGAAGGACAAGAAGAAAAAATGAACCGCAGAGGGCGCGGAGGGCGCGGAGGAGATCAATGCAGTCCTCTGCGTCCTTTGTGCCCTCTGCGGTTCAATGTTCTGGCCTGCCCAGGGATAAATCTCACCGCCTCCGCACTATTTGGCCGACAGAAGACAAAAGAAAAAAGCCCTCCTGGGTAGGAGGGCTGCAAGACGTCGACGAGTATCGGAGTGTCGGCCAAAAGCAGCGATCGCCGCCTATGCTTCCTTCCTGCGCTTTGCCGGCGAGAGCTCCAGGAGCGGCGGCGTCGTCAACGGGCTATTCACCGATGGCTCCGTCACCTTCACTTCCACAACGTCTTCACGCGAAGGAAGATCGAACATCACGGGAGTGAGGATCTCCTCCATGATCGCGCGGAGGCCACGGGCGCCTGTGCCACGCTTCAGCGCCTTCTGGGAGATCGCACGAAGCGCGCTTTCCTCGAATGTCAGCTTCACTTCCTCGAGGTCGAAGAGCTTCGCGTATTGCTTGGTTAGCGCGTTCTTCGGCTCCTTGAGGATGCGCACGAGCGAGTCCTCGTCGAGCGAATCGAGCGCAACCGTAACCGGAAGGCGACCGACGAGCTCGGGAATCAGTCCGTAGCGGAGCATGTCGTCCGGCTCCACCTCGGAAAAATAGTTCTTCTTCACGACCTGCGGCTTGCCCGTCTTCTCCTCTTCCTGGGAGAAGCCGATCTGCCGGCGGCCGGTGCGGGCCTCGATGATCTTCTCGAGACCGTCGAACGCGCCTCCGCAGATGAAGAGGATGTCTTTCGTATTGATCTGGATGTATTCCTGCTGCGGGTGCTTCCTGCCCCCCTGCGGCGGGACCGAGGCCACCGTGCCCTCGAGGATCTTCAGCAGCGCCTGCTGCACGCCTTCACCCGACACGTCACGGGTGATGCTCGGGTTTTCGCTCTTGCGAGCGATCTTGTCGATCTCGTCGATATAGACGATCCCGCGCTCGCATTCGGCGACGTTGAAATCGCCAGCCTGGAGCAGCCGGACAAGGATGTTCTCCACGTCTTCGCCGACGTAGCCCGCTTCAGTGAGGGTGGTGGCGTCGGCGATGGTAAAGGGCACGTCGAGGATCCGGGCGAGCGTCTGCGCCAGCAGCGTCTTGCCAACGCCGGTTGGCCCGAGCAGCAGGATGTTTGACTTGTCCAACTCGACATCGTCTTCGCGAACCGACTGCGAATTGATGCGCTTGTAGTGATTGTACACGGCGACGGAGAGCGCGCGCTTGGCGCGCTCCTGCCCGATGACGTACTGATCGAGGACGTCCTTGATCTCCTGGGGCGTCGGGACCTGCGTGATCGCTTCCGCAACCTCCCGCTCTTCGTCCTCGGCGAGGATCTCGTTGCAGAGCGCAATGCACTCATTGCAGATGTAGACGGAAGGGCCTGAAATGAACTTTCGGACCGAGTCCTTCGACTTTCCGCAAAACGAGCAACGAAGATGTTTATCGTGCGACATGAAGCCCCGGGAAACAGGACTGCTGCGGTGATGCCGCAACAGCGGTCTAATCGGACACTAAACGCGGTTAGGGGTCCCTAGCAAGGACGATCCGGGACACCCTAAAGGAACAGCAGACTCAGGCAGCCGTGACGGCCGGTTGGGAGCTGGGCTCGATGACCTGTCCCGGCTGCGAGATGATGTGGTCCACGATGCCGTAGTCCTTCGCCTCTTCCGCCGACATGTAGCGGTCGCGATCGAAGTCCCGCGCGATCTGCTCGGCGTCCTTGCCCGTATGCTTGGACATGATCTCATAGATCTTCGTGCGCAGGTACAGGATCTCGCGCGCCTGCACTTCGATATCGGCCGCCGTGCCCTGCGAGCCGCCGGATGGCTGGTGCATCATGATGCGCGCATGTGGCAGCGCGGAACGCTTGCCGGCGCGGCCACCGGCGAGAAGGAAGCATCCCATGCTCGCCGCCATGCCCATGCAGATCGTGTTCACCGGTGACCGGAGGAACTGCATCGTGTCGTACATCGCCAGGCCTGCCGACACGCTGCCGCCGGGCGAGTTGATGTAGAGATAGATGTCGCGCTCAGGGTTGTCCGCGTCGAGGAACAACAGCTGGGCGATGACGATGTTCGCGACGTCGTCGTTGATCGGCGTGCCGATGAAGACGATGCGGTCCATCAGCAGGCGCGAGAAAACGTCGTAAGTTCGCTCGCCGCGGCTCGAGCGCTCAATCACATAAGGCGTGTAAATCGTCGGCATGTCGAAGTCTTCGTCTGCGTGAGGTGACATAGGAAAGCCCGAAGTCGCCGGGCTCACTCCACTGTATTCCGCTGCTTGAGCCAATCAAACACGCGGTCTTCCGTGATGCTGCGCTCCATTTCCTTCAGGCGGCCGGCCTTCTGGAGCGACGCGTACACCTGTCCCGGATCGGCGCCCCGCTTTGACGCGACCTCGGCCACCTTGTCGTCAATATCCTTCTCGGTCGCGATGAGACTCTCGCGTTCCGCGATGGTGTCGATGACGAGATCGCGCCGCACCTGGCGCTCGGCCATCGCGCGAAATTCCCCCGTGAATCGGCCCCGCTCCTCCTCCGGGATCTGGTACGCCTGGGCGTACGAGTCCACAAGCTGGGTAATCCAGCTCGGCGGCACCTCAAAGGGATTGGCGCCGACGAGCTCGTCGACCAGCGCCTGCCTGAGGTTTGCTTCCGACTCACGCTCGGCGTGTGTGGTCAAGTCCGTACGGACCGCATCGCGCAGCGATGGAAGGCCGTCGAAATCGCCGACTTCGCGCGCGAACGCGTCGTCGAGAGATGGCAGCGCCTTGCGCTTGACGTCGCGCAGCACGACGCGCACCGTCTTTGTCTTTCCGCGCTGGGCCTCGTCGGGGAAGTCATCGGGCCAGCGCACGGGGCGCTCGAGCGTCTCCCCCGCCTTCGTTTCCATGATGACGTCTTCAATGGCGGGGATCGCCTGCCCGCCGCCGAGGACGATTCGATATTCCGAACCGTCGGGCATGGCGCCGGTTTCGTCAGACGTCGCGAGTTCCACTGTGACCATGTCGCCGGGCATGGGCCGGTCTTCCACCGGTGCCCAGCTCGCCTTCTGGTCGCGCATCGACGCGATCTGTTCCTCGACCTGCTCGTCGGTGACGACCGGCGCCTTGCGGGTGACTTTGAAGCCCTGTGTGCGCGCGAGCGCGATGTCCGGGCGGATTTCGAGGTGCAGCTCGAACGTCAGGGGTTCGCCCTCTCCGAACTTGAGGTCGTGCACATGAGGTTGCGAAGCGAGCTTGATCTGCTCCCGCTCGACGACTTCACGGTAGGCGTCCTGGATGAGCGCTTCGATCGCTTCCTGGCGTATCGCGTCGGCAAACTTTTTCCGCACCATGGCGGTCGGGGCCTTGCCGGGCCGGAAGCCGGGGAGCCGGGCAGTGGAGGCGTAGCGCCGGGCAGCCTTGTCCTCGGCGACGCGCACGACTTCGGCAGGGACCGTAATCTCGAGCAGGCGCTCGACGCCGTCGGTCTTCTTCGGCGTTATCTGAATATCCATGCGGTAAAAGATAGTCGAGGGGCGGTGGAACTGGACGCGGGTTCCACGGGGGTTCCCCCCGGGATTTCTCTTGCGCCGGCGACAGCGGCGGTTGACAGCCCTTTCGACGACCCCCATGTTGGCGGCGTTCAGAACCCGTTTCGCCGGAAAGGGTTTCCCGGTTCCAGGACGGAGTTCCATCGAGTCCGCGGCGCGAAGCTTTGCGCCGACGGATAATTGTTGGTTTTGCACTACCCTGCAGGTCCCCCACAACGGAGGGAAGCATGACGAGGAATTGTCGATCGGGAATGGCCGTAGTAGGCCTCGGCCTGCTGGCGCTCGCCAGTACGGCTTCGAGAGCAGTCGCGCAGGGCGCCAGTGCGCAGATTGAGGGACGCGTGATCGATGGCGCGACCAATCGCCCTGTAGAGGGCGCCCAGGTGTATATCGGCACCAGAGGCCAAGGGGCTGTGACGAATGCCCAGGGCATGTATCGCATCCCGCCGGTGCCCCTCGCCAATCAGGCGCGGATGACTGCCGAGGTGAAGGTCCGGATGCTTGGCTACAACCAGGCGTCAAAGATGGTCGAGCTGGTCGTCGGGCAGGTGGCAAAGGCGGATTTCGCGCTTTCCACGAGTGCGATCCAGCTCAACCAGGTCGTCGTGACCGGGACCGGCCAGCAGGTCGAGGTGCGCAAGCTCGGCAACACGGTGGCCATCATCCAGAAGCCGGAATTCGCGCCGATCAACTCGACATCCGACCTGCTCCAGGGCCGGGAGCCGGGTGTGAGCGGCCTGCCGTCAGGGGGCGTCACGGGTGAAGGAACCCGAATCCGCATTCGCGGCAATGCCTCACTCTCGCAGTCCAATGAGCCGATCGTCTTTCTCGACGGCATCCGCATCGACAACGCCGGTGGCTCGTTCGGCGGGGCCAGCGTCTCCCGCCTGGACGACATCGATCCCAACTCCATCGAGCGCATCGAGATCCTGAAGGGCGCCGCGGCCGCCACGCTGTACGGCACCGAGGCCTCCAACGGCGTCATCCAGATCTTCACGAAGCGCGGCTCGAGTGGTGCCCCGAAGTGGCAGTTCGACTTCGAGCAGGCGGCCATCCGCATGCCGGCCAGCCGCATCAAGCCGAATGCCGGCTTCGTTGGCTGCCGTGCGTATACGTACACCGGTCCTGTGACGGCACCGACGGCTGCGACCTGCGATCCTGCCACTGCGACCGCCACCGCCGCGCAGCTCGCTACCGTGAACACGTTCTACAACAAGACCTACCAGCCCTACGAAGTCATCCAGACGCACTTCTGGGAAGACTTGATGGGCACCGGCAAGGCCTCGACGCTGAACGGGTCTGTGACGGGCGGAACGCCGACGGTGACCTACTTCGTGTCCGGCCGGTTTGGACGCGAAGATGGGCCGCTCGACGGTGTGGACCAGTTCCCGTCCACCTCGCCATTCAGTTTCGCGAAGGATTTCGATCGCAAGATCCAGGGCACAGCGAATGTCAACATCGTGCCCACGAGCAAGCTTCGCATCGGCGTCCGCTCCTCGTATACCGACGCGGTGAATCAGACGCTCCAGATCAACAACAACATCTACGCGCCCGGCACGCTCGCGATGTTCGGCAAGCCGGAGCGCGTGAACTGCGCCAACTCCGCCGTCGCGGCTGGCGGGGGACGGTGCACAGGATCCGGCAACCCGATGGGCAATTCGGCATTCGCCACGGTGCGCGAGGCATTCCTGGCAAACACCACGCAGGCCACCAAGCGCTATATCGGCTCTGTCGACGGCGCGTTCACACCGGTGACCTCAGTGAATCTCAGCACGACGCTCGGCGTGGACGTCACCACCCAGCGCGGACGCCTGCTGCGTCCCTTCGGCTGGAACGTCGACAACTTCACCGGCAATAACGTGAACGGCTCGTCGTCCGTCACCGACCGCCTGAATCGCGTCATCACGCTGGACTCCAAGGCTGCCTGGAACAGGGTCATCAACACGGACCTGACTTCCGATCTCGTCCTCGGCGTCCAGGGCTTTATCAACAACGCCACGTACACCGGCGGGTCGAGCACCAACTTCCCCGGCCCCGGCATCGAAGTCGCGAGCTCGGGCGCCACGGCTGTTCAGGTCGAGGAGACCTATATCTCGACCGTCAACGGTGGTCTGTTCGGACAGGACCAGCTGGGGTTCAAGAACTTCGCCTTCCTGACATTTGGCGGCCGATACGACTACGCCAGCGCGTTCGGAAAGAACACGCCCGGCGTTTTCTATCCGAAGCTCAGTCTGTCCGTCGTGCCAAGCGACATCGCCGGCTGGAACAGCAACCTGCTCTCGACCCTGCGCTTTCGCGGCGCGATCGGCCGGTCGGGCAAGCAGCC
>JBKJKH010000479.1:0-4533 GCA_046597595.1 Gemmatimonadaceae bacterium | reverse complement strand
GGATCGCCGCCGCCCTGCTTGGCGGCCATCGTGATTTCACGGATCAGCCGCGTAAACAGCGCCCCACGCTTCGCGTCGGTCGCGGCCTTGTAGTGCTTGATCTGTTTCCATTTGCTGTGACCAGCCATGCGGCCTTTGCTGTCTGCGAGGAAGCCTCAAATATGGCTTGCAGACACTGCTTCAGGGAGAGGAACAGATCACCATCAAAGGCCGATAGGTGTTCGGGCAAGCCTCGCTTCGGATCAGGAAAAGCGATTGAACCACAGAGGGCGCAGAGGACGCTGAGGAGATCAATGCAGTCCTCCGCGCCCTCCGCGGTTCAATTTGTTTCCTATCGCCACGGTTGAGATCCGCGCCGCACCTCGTTCTATTCTCCGCGAAAGTCCCGCGGATTCCGGGAGAAGAGGTTTACCGCGAGAGATGCGCCGTCAGCGTTCCCCTGAAGCCGGTCAGCGACGACTCCTGCGTTCCGCGGCCGATCTTGCCGGCCGAAAACGCGACGCCGGGATACAGCGTCAGCAGGCCCGCGGGCACACGGCTCCGCAATCCGAGGACGCCCATCATTCCCTCGCGTCCTCCCGAAACGACCACCGGTGATCCGGTCGAAAAATCGGTCGAGCCGCCAACCGTCCAGAGACGCGCCTCGATGTTCGGCTCCAGCGTCATGCGCCCGACGTTCCAGCCCATGGCCGCGGCCGCGTTCAGGATGTTCTGGCCGGGCGTTTCGCCACTGATGCCGATACCCTGGGCGATGACCACATCCCAGGCGGACAGGAACACCTCCGCGCCGAACGCGCGCGTCGCATACACCACCTGGCTGATGAACCGGTCACCCGAGTTGAACGCAAAGCGCGCGACGGAGTCGCTGAATGCCTGCGACGCCTTGTCCTCCGTGAAGTGCGAGAACGTGAATCCGAACGACAGCGTCCCCGTCTGTCCGATCGAGCGATCGACTCCGACGCGCGCGCGCACTTCGCTCCCTGGCTGGAAGCGCGCATTGGCGAGCGAGTCACCGGACTGATACGGCTCGTATTCCTGCGCCATGCGGAATGCACCGCCCGCGCCAAGGTTCCATGCGCCGAAGTTGCGCGCCAGGGCGACGCCGCCCGTTGCCGCCAGTCCCGCACCCATCGTCGGGATCGGGAACGCGAGGAACTCGCCACCGATCTGTCCCGCCGCCACGATCTGGTCGATCGGAATCGTCGACTGGCCGGTGGGCAACGTGATCCCACCCGTAAAGACCACGTTGTCAGTGCCGAAGGTGAGGTTGGTACGGACCTGCGTGTCGGTGAGCCCGCTGATCTTGCTCGTGGTCACGCCATCCTTCACTTCCGACTGCGCGTACGCCGTTCCGACATCGAGCGACAGGCGCGAAAAAAGCTGCATCTCGGCGGCCATCGGCACGGCGAGCTGCGAGACGGTCCGGTCGTAATCGCCCAGGCTGTATGTCTGAAACTGCGGCGCCAGTCGTGCGGACAGCGATTGCGCGCTGGCAGCAACTGCGGATCCGCAGAGCGCGGCGGCAACCGTGAAGAGAATGTCGATGCGTCGCATTGTTACTCCGAGGGCGGCCGAATGATGATCGTAATCGTCCCGGTAGGATTCTTGGTCGGGTTGGTCGGCTGGGATGTCGACGGGGCCTGTTGCGGTGGTGGCGTCGGACCCTGCGTGGTCTGTGTGGGCTGACCGCTGCTCGTCTGGCCGCTCGTCGTGGCGCTGTTCGTTGCCGATGGATTCAACGAGTTCGTCGTGTTGGCGAGCGTCCCTTGTGTCGACGGCCCCACGCTGGCGACAGACGAACCCTGCTCAGCGGCGGTCACGACCGCGCCCTCGGCCGTCCCCTGGAGATTGGATTCCACCGAGGCCTGCGTGACTTGCGCGCCCTGTACCGCAGCCTGCGTCTGCTGGCCACGGACTGCGGCGCCGGAGAAGGCCGGGTCGATTCGCACGGCCTGCTGGTAGAACGAGTTGGCGCGCTCGAAGTTGCCGCGATCCTGCGCCTCGAGCCCTCGACTGTAGGCCAGGAACGCTGTCAACGAACGGGTAGGACGCTGCTCGATGAGCCCGCGCTCCTGCGCCGTCAACTGCATGCCAAGCGCGTCGACGATATCGAGCACGAGGCGCTTTTCCATGGAGAAGAACTGCTCCAGATCATCACTGGCGCGTGCGGTGCGCAAGACCTGTGTAGTCGGAACGTCCACGACGGCAGCGTTGAGCGTCAGCGTGCTGGTACCGGTCTGCACGATGGTGCCCTGGACAATGCGGCCCGCGCGCAGGAGGCGGCCGGTACGCAGTTGGCTACTGCTGTCGAAGCGCTCACCCTGGCTGCGCTGGATCTCGTCCACGAGCGCCTGAAGCCGGTCGCGCTCGACGATCGTGATACGACGCACGCGACCGAGGTCGGTGATAAGCAGCTCGGCCAGGCCACGCTCGAGCGGGAGCAGCGAGGTGTCGGCGCCCGAAAATTTCATCGGCAGCACGGCGATCGTCGTCGGCGAGCCGGGCTGGCTTGCCAGCTCCGTCTCCATCGCGATCGACTTCCTCGCGGCGAGCTCGAGTTCGCGCTTGTTCAGGTACGCGATGCGTCCCTCGAGCTGAGTGCGTACCGCCTTCGTCTTGCCCGTTGCGAGGTAGCGCGTATACGCCTCGCGCGCACCGGCGATGTCGTCGACTTTCTCGAACGTCAGTCCGAGGTACAGCGCCGTAGTCCCGTCGTTCGGATCGAGCCGGCGGGCGGTCTCCAGCGTCTGCCTCGCGTCATCGAAGCGGCCGATCTTGAAGTACGAGATGCCGAGTGCGCGCGCCGCGGATGCGGAGCCCGGGTTTGCCCGGTACGCCGCCTCGAGCCTCGCGAGAATCTCGGGAGTCTGTGGCGTAGACGAAATTTTCACGTCGCGCCCGGCGCCCGTCGCGCGCGAACACGCCGCCGCAGGCGCCAGCGCGAGGGCAAGAAGTCCCAATGTGAACAAACGCATCGAGCCGCCTCCTAGCGGTCGGGGTCCAGCATGTCTTCGAAGCGAAGCCACTGCTTGTAGAAGTAGAGGTCCACGTACCCTGTCGTCCCGTCGCGGTTCTTCAGGAGCAGCAGCTCCGTCGCACCATCCACACCGGGATCCTTTCGATACATCTCTTCGCGGAACAGCCCGAGCACGACATCCGCGTGATGCTTCACGCTGCCGAGCGCCCCGAAATCATCGAGCCGCGGCCTCGGGTCGGAGCGGCTCTCGACTGCTTCTGTCAATTGCGACGTCGCCAGTATCGCGGCGCCATGCTCCACTGCCATGCGCTTGAGCGCGCGTACGACGACGGCTTCCGACTCCGGAAGCGAACGGTCGTCGGATGCCAGTCCCTGCATCGAGTCCACGACGACGAGTCGCTGCGGGCCCTCTTCCTCCAGCAGGGCCTCCAGCACGCCGAGCGGATCGCGTCCGATCTGCACGACGCGCGGAATATTCTCGCGAAGCCGCAGCGCGGCGCCGCCTACCGAGGCGCGCGTATTCTCGTTGAGCGATCCCTGCCGGATGTCGTCCATACGCGCGCGGCCTTCGATTGCGAGCACGCGCTCCATCACGCGATCGGTCGTCATCTCGGTCGTCGCGAAGATAGTTGCGCGCCCACCCTGCGCCGAGCGCAGTGCCATCGCCAGCGCGAGGGCAGACTTGCCGCTGCCCACGTCGCCGCCGAGGACTACGAGGTCGCCCGTGCGGACTCCTCCACCGAGCACCCGATCCACGCTCGGGAAACCCGTCGGGAATGCGTCAGGGGGCGTCTGGCCATCGGCCACGGCGTCCAACCGGCGCATCACGGACGTAAGAGGAGACAGGTGAGCTTGGCGTACCATGCGCGAAGATACGGGCCGACGGGGTGGCGAGGCAACCAAAGTCGCGGGAATACCGGGGGTTACGCCACCGGAACTGGCAGGGCCGACAGCGCGCCGGCCCTATCGTGTGAAGACGCCCCGAACCTCAGCCGCGCAACCGTGCCGCGAGCAGAACCAGCTCGGAATGTGCGCCGCGGTCCAGCATGGGGGCCGTGACAGTTATCACCTCCTGCAGGGCCAACGCACACGAGGCCGCGTCTGTCGCGGTCGCCTCCGCCAGCTTCAGGCACGCCGATCGCAGCGGGGCTGCTAACGCCACCGAAGAAAGCCAGGTCCGCGCCGCCGCCGCGCGAGCCGCCCGTATCGCCGCTGGAATTCCGGCAGGCGCCACGAGCGAGGTGCACATCCGCCCCAGCATGAAACAGGCGAGCGCCGCCTCCCGCTCCCCCCCCAGGGGAGCGCGCCCTGCCTCCGCGGCGAGCGCCGGGAAGGGGAAGGCAGCATTGTCGAGCGCATACGGCTGGCGGGCAAGCGGAGAGGGCACCCAGCGAATTGTATGGTCGCAAGTGCCGTGATGGTAGCGACCGAGACCGGTCCATCCGCTGCGCTGCCTCGCCACCCTCGCTACCTTCGCTACACATGCCACAGCCGAGGAAGTCCATCCTTTGGGTGGACGACGAAGCGGAACTGCTCGAGTCCCACCGCGTGTTCCT
>JBKJKH010000350.1:0-9748 GCA_046597595.1 Gemmatimonadaceae bacterium | reverse complement strand
GAACGAACCCTTCTTCGTCCGCGACAACGTCATGTGAGACGCCACCGACGGTAATGCGTACGCGCGCGAACGGCAGCGCCTCGAGAGCGATCCGCTGCCGTTCGCGCGCGTACGCATTACCGTCGGTGGCGTCTCACATGACGTTGTCGCGGACGAAGAAGGGTTCGTTCGCGCGTGGATTCCGCTTGATGCGCCTCTGAGTCCCGCTGGTTGGCGCGACATCGACCTCCAGTTGATCGAAGCGACGCATATGGGTGCGATTGCTCCGCCGGTCACGAAAATGCCGGTACTTGTTCCGTTCGCTTCGGCTCGCTTTGGGGTCATCAGCGATATTGATGACACCGTGATCCAGAGCGAGGTATCGAACTTTCTGCGCGCTGCGCGGATAGTGCTCATGGAGAATGCGCTGACCCGCCTCCCCTTCCCTGGCGTCGCCGCGTTTTATCGCGCACTGGCCAAGGGCGCGAGTGGCAGTGAGAACAACCCGGTGTTCTACGTGTCCAGCAGCCCGTGGAACATCTACGATGTGATCGAGGGTTTTCTGGGAGCGCAGCACATACCGGCGGGACCAGTATTGCTGCGTGATTGGGATCTCCAGCTGCAGATCCGTGACCATCACGCACATAAGACGAAGGCGATCCGGGAAATCATGGACGCGTTTCCGTCGCTCCCGTTTGTGCTGGTCGGCGACTCGACGCAGGAGGATCCCGAGATTTATTCGGCGATCGTGCGCGAGTATCCCGCGCGAGTGCTCGCGGTGTACATCAGGAGTGTGAGTCCGCGACCGGAACGGATTTCGCGCATCCAGGAATTGGCCGCGGAAGTTCAAGCCGCGGGATCCGCACTCGTCCTCGCGGACGATACCCTCGCGGCAGCGAAACATGCGGCAGAAAAAGGATTCATTGCGATTACGGCGTTGCCGGACATCGACGGCGAACGCAGGAAGGATGAGGGACATGGCGATGCGAAGGAGCCATCGCCGGGGGTTGAGACGGAACGCGCGCCCACGGTTGTGGTCGATCCACCGTCTCCCACGATCCCGTAACATTTACTGGGAGTTTCCACATGCAGAAGCCCGACGAAGACACGCTCAGGAAGTCGCTTACCGAAATGCAGTACCAGGTCACGCAGTGTTCGGCGACCGAGCCGGCGTTCCGGAATGAATTCTGGGACAAGAAGGATCCGGGTCTGTACGTCGACGTGGTCACTGGCGAGGCATTGTTCAGCTCGACCCACAAATTTGACTCAGGCACTGGGTGGCCCAGCTTCACCGAGCCCGTCGTGAAGGAGAATGTCATCGAGCACGAAGACCGCGCGTACGGAATGCGCCGGGTCGAGGTGAAGTCGAAGGCGGGTGAATCGCACCTCGGCCACGTGTTTCCGGATGGACCCGGAGCCGGTGGATTGCGTTATTGCATCAACTCCGCATCGCTCCGCTTCATTCCAGTCGCGGAACTCGAGGCCGAGGGGTACGCGGACTACCTGACCCTGTTCAAGTAGGAGCCGCCACCGACATGCTTCGTCGCTTCCGCACGTTCGCAATCCTCACGGGACTGATTGGGCCGGCATCGGTCGCGGCCCAGCATCCCTTCGCTATCAGCGGCCAGTACGATGCGAAGGTCCCCACGCCTCGCGCGGTCCTCGGGTACGAGCTTGGTGAGCGCTTCACCCCACATCACCTGGTGATGCGTTACCTCGAGCGGCTCGCGGCGACCAGCCCGCGCATCCGGCTCGACACCCTCGGCCACACGTTCGAGGGGCGTGAAGTGATGCTGGTCATCGTCACGAGCGAGGCCAACCAGCGGCGGCTCGATGACATACGCAGTGATGCCCGGAAGCTGGCGTTTCCTTCGGAGGCGGGTGCCCAGATCGACGCGGTGATCACGCGTGCGCCGACGGTGGTCTGGCTTGGCCATACGGTTCATGGAAACGAAGCGAGCGGACTCGAAGCGTCCATGGCGCTGCTGTATCAACTCGCGGCGGGGCAGGACGCCGACACGCGTACGATTCTCGACAGCGCGGTAGTTCTTGTCGACCCCGTCGAGAATCCGGACGGGCATGAGCGGCACGCGCAGTACACCTGGCGCATGCGGGGACTTGGCGTGGGCGCCATTCCAACGACTCCCGGTTCGCTGGTGCATGGTGGTGACTGGCCGGGTCCGCGCACGAGCCATTACTACTTCGACCTGAATCGCGACTGGTTCACGCTCTCGCACCCCGAGACGCGCGCACGGATGTCGTCGTTCCTCGAATGGTGGCCGCATGTAGCCGCCGACCTGCATGAGATGAGTTCCAACTCGACGTACTTCTTCGCGCCGCCCATGGCGCCGATCCACAAGCTCGTGCACGGCACTGTGCAGAAGTGGTGGGACATCTTTGGCCGCGCCAACTCGACTGCGTTCGACCAGCACGGATGGGCGTACTTCCGACGAGAGGGCTACGACGAGTTCTATCCGGGATACGGGCCGAGCTGGGGGATATTTTCGGGGGCCGCGGGCATGACCTTCGAGCAGGCGTCGAGCGCGGGGGGCGCCATCAGGCGGACTGACGGGACGGTCCTCACGCTTCGCGAAGCGGCATCCCATCACTACACGACGGGGTGGACCACGGCGCTGACGACGGCTCGACGCCGCGGCGAGCGCGTGCGCGATTACGTGACCTTCCGTCGGTCGGCTATCGAGGATGGTGCACGCGGTCCAGCGCGGGCGGTGGTCATCGAGCGCGACCCGCAGGGCCGCGCCGACTCGCTCGCGCGTCGCTTGATGCAGATCGGGCTCCAGGTCGGCCGTATCCGCGGTGGTGCATTGACGGATGCAACTCCTTACGACGATCGCGGAGGCGCACCGCGACTGGCGGATGGCGCATACGTCGTGGACTATGCGCAGCCACAGGGAAGGCTTGCACGCGTGCTCCTCGAGCCCGAAGCAGAACTGGACTCCGCGTTCATTCGTGAAGAACTCGAGAACCGCCGCACAGGTGCCGGCGAGCGCTTCTACGACGTGACCGCGTGGGCACTCCCGTACACCTACCGTGTTCGCGCCTGGTCGACCCGTGCGGTACCGGCGGGTGTCGAGCGATTGAGTGAAGCAGACATTCCCTCGAGCGCTCCTCCGGCGCCGGCTCGCGCAGCGTTTGGGTACGCGTTTGAAGCGGGCAGCGAATCGTCGCTGCGTCTATTGTCGACGCTGCTCGCGGACAGCGTGCGCGTGTGGTACGCGGCGCGTGCGTTCCGCATCGGCGAGGCACGATATCCTCGGGGGGCGTTCGTCGTGCGCACAGGGGCGAACGGCGACACCGTGCACGACCTCGTGCGTCGTCACGCGCAATCGGCGGGCGCACGGGTAACGGCCCTCATGTCGGCGGCGGCGGACGAGGGGACGGACCTCGGCAGCGGCAGCGTCTTTCCGATCCGGGCGCCCCGCGTGGCGATCGTCGGTGGCGCGCCAGTCAACGGGAATTCCTTCGGGTTCTCGTGGTTTGCGCTTGACCAGCGCCTGCGCTATCCGTCGACGCCCATTGATATCGCGGGTATCCAGAACGGCATTCTTTCGAACTTCGATGTGCTGGTCCTGCCGTCCGCAGGTGGGCTCGACGGCGCGTTAGGCGATGGCGGTCGCGCGCGCCTTCAGGGCTGGGTGCGTGACGGCGGTGTGCTGGTCACGGTCGATGCATCAACCGCGTGGCTCGCGACGGAGCGCGCCGGGTTGTCGCGCCTGCGGGCGCGCCGCGATTCCACGCGCGCAGATTCAGCCGGTGGGGCGCCGCTCCCAGCATCGGTTCCAGGAGCGATCGTCCGCGCGGCCGTGGACACCCTGTCTCCCCTGCTGGCGGGAATCTGGCAGGCTGAGATCCCGGTGTTGATGAATACCGACGTGATTTACACGGTACCGAAGGACCTGCGCGCAGGAGAGGCGGTGATCCGCTTCGCGCCGGAGAAGCAACTCCGCCTGAGTGGATACATGTGGCCGGAAGTGCCGGCGCGGCTCGCCGGGTCGCCGTACCTGTGGACGGAGCGCGTGGGACGGGGCCGCGTGATCATGTTCCACGGAGACCCGAACTTCCGGGACCAGTATCGCGGACTGTTTCCATTATTCGCGAATGCGGTGCTCCTGGGGAGGAGCTTCTAGCAGGTTGCGGAAAAGCCAATTGACCGCAGATCGACGCAGATGAAACAACACAGACGCGCGAAATCGAAACGGTAAGCTGCCGATCGACGCACTCTACTCGCGGAAGTAGACGTCAGGAGCTTTTCAATCTGCGTTCATCTGCGTGAATCTGCGGCGAAAACGCCCTTTTTCTGCATCTGCTAATGGCTCCGTGGAGAGGATAACAAAGAAAAGGCGCCCGCCCGGAGACTGAAATGAGAAACTGCTTCCTGCTCGCCTTGATCCTTGCGAGCTCCGTTGCCGGCGCGCAAAGCAGGCCGGATGTCGACATTCTGCCGCGAATTGCGCTCCGCCCCGGACTGGTCATCACACGCTCGGTGCGTGTCGTGCGCGCTACCTACACTCTCGCAGGACGTGGTACCCTGGACTCAGCGCTCATCACGATACGCGGCGAGAACATCACCGTGGATTTCGACAGCGCGACGCTTCAAGGGATGGCGCCGGGATCAGATCCCGACCGTGCGACCGGCGTCGCGATCCGTGTCGATGGCGGCAGGAATGTCCGCATCGTGAATGCGCGGATTCGCGGTTACCGGTTTGGCATCATGGCACGCGGTACACGCAACCTGCAGATCCTCGACAGCGACCTGAGTGACAGCTGGAGGCCACGGCTCTTCAGCCTCGTCGAGCACGAGAGCCTCGTTGACTGGCTGTCCTTTCACAAGAACGACAAGGATGAATGGCTCCGCTTTGGCGCCGCCATCTACCTTGACAGCGTGCGCGGAGGTGAAATCCGGGGAGTGCGCGCGCACTACGGGATGAACGCGCTCATGATGAGCCGCACAGAGTACGTGCGCGCCTGGAACAACAGCTTCTCGTTCAACTCCGGCATCGGCATCGGCATGTACAGGTCGAGCCACAACACCATCATGCACAACCAGGTGAATTTTAACGTTCGTGGCTATAGCCATGGGCGTTATCGCCGCGGGCAGGACTCAGCGGGCATTCTCGTGTTCGAGCAGAGTTCGAGTAATGTGTTTGCGTACAACTCGGTGACGCATGGCGGCGACGGATTCTTCCTGTGGGCCGGGCAGTCGACGATGGACACGGGGACTGGTGGTGCGAATGACAACCTCGTCTATGGAAACGATTTCAGCTTCGCTCCGACCAATGGCATCGAGGCGACGTTCAGCCGGAACGTGTTCATCGCCAACCGGGTGGTCGGGAACGACCACGGTGTCTGGGGGGGCTACAGCTTCGAGTCGCGCATCGTCGGCAACACGTTCGCACGGAACCGCATCGGCGTAGCGGTCGAGCACGGTCAGGCGAACGTGATCGCGTCGAACTCGTTTGACGGGGACTCGACCGCCATCAGCCTGTGGGCGAACAACATTGAGCCGTCCGACTGGGGATATCCAAAGCATCGCGACACGCGAAGCCGCGATGCCCGCATCGACCGGAATGTGTTCACTCACAATCGCGTCGGCGTGCGCGTGCGTTCGACTGAGCTACTGATCATGAGCCGCAACCGGTTTCGCGCCGTGGATTCCGTCACGGTGTTTGACGATTCGACACGGATGCGTGTCATCATGGACACGCTCGTCCCGGCCACCGACACCTTGAGGCTCGCGAGGCCGGCACTGTCGGCGAGCGATGTGGGACTTGCACCACCCACACTCCCCGGAGGCTTCGAGCCATCCGCATCCAGGTTTGCACGGATGGATCGATCGGCAATCATCATCGATGAGTGGGGGCCATACGATTGGCGCGCTCCAAAGCTCTGGCCCATCGATTCCACGAGAGCCAACCCAATTCGGCTGCGCGTACTCGGCCCCGCAGGCAGGTGGCGCGTGGTCGGCAAACGCGGCGTGGATAGTCTCTCCGCGCAGTCTGGCAAGATCGGCGACACCCTGACGGTGAGCGTAACGCCGGGATCACGTGGCGACTGGGAGATTACGCTGGCGCCACCTGGATCAGGAACACCGTTCCGTTACAGCCACTTCGAGCCGCTGATGCCGTGGAAGACAAGGATCTACAGCACGGCATCCGACACACTGCGCGAGGCGGACATGCGCGTGGCAATGTCACGCGCGCCGATCATTGACACGACCCTTGCTCGCCTGGATTACCAATGGTTCCGCCCGACGGCCGCGGCCATTCCGAAGGAGAAGTGGGCGCTCGACGCAACGGCGAACGTGACGCTGCCCGCTGGCGCTTTCACGCTCAGGACGATCAGCGATGACGGAATACGCGTCTGGCTTGATGGGGCGCTCGTTATTGACAACTGGGCGTCGCACGAGTCCGCCGTGGACAACGTACCCATCACGGAAGGCGCGCACGCATTGCGCGTGCAATACTACCAGCGCGATTCGTGGACGGAATTGCGGGTGGAGATCGTCCGTGGAACCCACCGATCGGTGGGCTCTCCCGGACCCCACTGAGCTACGGCTTTTCTCTCCAGGCCGAGAACGGCCGGGCGGGCAGGTCACCGTCTTCCTCGATGTTGACCTGCATCGTCCCATTTAATTCATCGCCCTTGCTCGTGAAGGCATAGGTCGTCTTCATCTTGAGCTCCGACGCCTCGCCGTTCCGGTTTACCCGAACCATCCCCTCCGTGACGAGGGATACGGTGCCGCCGGAGATCGTGCCACGCAGCTGGCGCGGTGGCGGGCCGCCGTTCGGTGGGAGCGGGCTGATGAGCTCCCATGTTCCCGTAATCGAGTCGCCCGTTTGCACGAGCGTCAGCCGCGCCTTGGCCTTCTCGCCGGTCGAGGCCATGACACCGTTGTTGTTGCGCATCCCACGCTCGAACTCTGTGATCCACTTTCCCGAAAGTCCGCTCCCCTGAGCCGCCGCTGACGCAGCGATCCCAAACGCCAGGGCCGCGACCAGGGCTGCCTGCCTGACAGCGATCATTTGACATGCCTCCAATTATTTCGTTTGTCGATCCCGCCTTTCTTGGAGTCCTCGAGCGGCTCGATGGTTTCCTCACCGGTGTATGGGCGCCCGGCGGGCCGTCAAGTATCTTTCGGGCATGAGCGAATCCAAGCCTTCGCCCCTTGGCAAACTGACCCCGACATCCTGGATCTGGCGTGACGGGGAGTTTATCAAGTGGGACGACGCAAACGTGCACGTCCTCAGTCACTCGATGCAGTTCGGATCTTCCGCGTTCGAGGGCATCCGCTGCTATGCCACGCCGCGGGGGCCGGCGATCTTCCGGCTCGAGGAACACCTGCTGCGTCTCGCCAACTCCTGCAAGATCTACCGCATGGAGCTGAAGTATTCGGTCGACGAGCTCGTCGCCGCATGCTGTGAGCTGGTCGAGCGTAACGAAGTGGACGCATGCTACCTCCGGCCGATGGTGCTCCGGGGATATGGCGCGGCCAGTATGGTGCCTTTCGCGAGTCCGGTCGAGGTGTTCCTGCCCTGCTGGCCGTGGGGAGCGTACCTCGGCGACGACGCACTGGCCAAGGGCGTCGATGCCTGTGTGTCCACCTGGAATCGCGTCGCGCCCAATACGCTCCCGTCGATGGCCAAGGTTGCCGGCAACTATCTCAGCGGACAGCTCGTGAAGATGGAAGCACTGGCCAACGGGTTTGCGGAGGGCATCTCACTCGACACCGATGGGTACGTGAGCGAGGGGTCGGGGCAAAACCTGTTCGTGGTCCTTGGCGGAGCGGTCTACACCTCGCCCCTTGGCAGCCTCCTGCCGGGTATCACCCGCGACAGCGTACTGACGCTCGCCCGCGATGCCGGGATAGAGGCCAGCGAAAAGCAGATCCCGCGCGAGATGCTTTATATCGCCGACGAAGTGTTCCTCACAGGCACCGCGTCGGAGGTCATCCCGGTGCGCAGTGTGGACCGCATTCAAGTTGGAAACGGCCAGCGCGGCCCCGTGACTTATGCGCTTCAACAACGCTTCCTTGATGTCGCGCGCGGTGTTGCGGCGGACGAACACGGCTGGCTCACTCACGTGCGCGCGGAGCGGCCCGCCACATCGTGAGCGCAGTTCGCGGTGGCGACACTAATGTGACGGCGCGTCGCGACAAAGCGACGCCTTGACGGGAAGCGGATTCCCGGGTCGCTCGCTGTCCCACGAGACTGACGTGATCCACCAGCGGGTGCCGTCCCAGTAGAGTTGCACCGCGTTGACCCCGCGCCCGGCAGCGGTGCGGGTCGCGCCCGCGCCGTGATAGCCGTCGTAGGCGCTCCAGACTGTGGCCAGATTCCCGAATCGTCGCACGCAGCGTGCGATCTCGAATTCCACGAAACCCTGCGCGGTGCTGGACGAGTCCACGGCCTCCACGTACTGCTGATGCGAGATGGCGTTCATCCGCACGGCGCCGTTGCGCTCACTGAGGATGTAGAAACGCACATCCTTGACATAGAGTCCGCGATCTCGCGACCACTGCCGCGGCTTGCCGACGGGCCCGGAGACGACGTCGTAGAATGTGCGCATGATCGCGTCGATCGACTTCACGTCGGAGTCGGCCGCCGCGCGTTCTTCAACGACGACGGGACGGCGGCTGACGTTCTGCGCGCCGAGGGACGCTGATGCAGCGAGGAGGGCTATGAGCGCGTAGCGCATTTTGTAGTCGTGGAGGGGGATGGAGCAACATCGTTCGCGGCCTGCGAATGGCAAGTCTCTGGACACGGCACCGTTCGCCCTCCATGCTCCTGTGTTGTCCACACCACCCCGAGGGAGGCTTCATGAAAGTCATTCGTCATGCGCTCATCGCCTGCTGTTTCTCCGCCGCCGCGCTGGTCGCGCAGGAGAAGGCGTCTGACACGCTGCTGACCGTCAATCACTATCTCAATTACGAGACGGTCGGAGATCCGCGAATCTCACCAGACGGCCAGCAGGTCATCTACACGCGCCGGTGGGTCAACAAGCTCGCCGACCGGTGGGAGACGTCGCTATGGATCATGAGCGCGGATGGTTCGCGCAATCGTTTCCTCGCAAAGGGAGGCAACGCGACCTGGTCGCCAGACGGCACGCGCATCGCCTATTTCGCCGACGGCGAGCCGCGTGGAACGCAGCTGTTCGTGCGCTGGATGGACGCGGAAGGCGCGACTTCTCAACTCACGCGCGTGGAAAATGCGCCGCAGGACGTGAAGTGGTCGCCGGACGGCAAGTCGATGGGGTTCGTCATGTTCGTCCCGAAGAGCGAGCCATGGAAGATCGATATGCCGGATGCGCCGAAGGACGCGACCTGGACGAGTGCACCGCGCGTCGTGCAGTCGCTGCATTTCCGGCAGGATCGGCGCGGGTTCATGGAGAATGGCAACACGCACCTGTTCATCCTCCCGGCAGACGGAGGCACGCCACGTCAGGTCACCAAGGGCGACTGGAATGTGGGCGCGCGCTTCGACCAGCTGGCGGGCAACGTGGGGTGGGATTGGGCGCGCGACGGTCGCACGGTGTTCGTTGACGGAATGGACGATGCGAAGGCCGACCTCAACTACCGCAGCTCCAACGTCTACGCGGTCGACGTCGCGACGGGATCGATGACGCGACTCACTCGCGATGACGGCGCATGGTCGAGCCCAGTGGTCTCGGCAGACGGCCGCCGCATCGCTTTCGCGGGGTATCCGGCGACGAAGGCGAGCTACCGTGTGGCCGACCTCTACGTGATGAATGT
>JBKJKH010000345.1:0-6391 GCA_046597595.1 Gemmatimonadaceae bacterium | reverse complement strand
TTCGCAACGATGATGATGGTGACGCTGGTCGTTCTCGGCATCGTGGCGTACAAGCGCCTCGCGATCGACGAATACCCCGACGTGACGTACCCAGTCGTATCGGTCAGCATCGCATATCCCGGCGCGTCACCGGAAACGATGGCACTCGAGGTTGCGCGCCCGATCGAGGAAGCCGTCAATACGACGCAGGGCGTCAAGGAAGTCAGCTCCTCGTCGCAACAGGGTTCGGCAAACGTGCGCGTCCTGTTCAACCTCGGCGTCAACGTGCTCGAGGGACAGCAGGAAGTGATGTCGAAGGTCGCGCGCATTCGGCGCGGCCTGCCGCCGAACATCGAAGATCCGATCATCCAGCGCTTCGATCCGAACGAAAGCCCGATCCTCACCATCGCGGTGCAGAGCGGCGAGCGTCCCGTGCGCGAGCTCACCGACCTCACCAACGAGACCATCCTCACGCGGCTCCAGGCCGTGCCCGGTGTGGGGTCGGTCAGCCAGAGCGGCGGAAGCGCCCGCGTCATCCGCGTGCAGCTCGATCCGGACGCCATGCGCGCCTACGGAGTGAGTCCGGTGCAGGTGTCCGCCGCACTCCAGCGCGAAAACCAGGATGTCCCGGCAGGACGGATCAATCGCGGAACCACCGAACGCCTCGTGCGGGTCACCGGCAGGATCGTGGATCCGCAGGCATTCGAGAATATCGTCGTCACCACACGCGCCGGTGTACCGATTCGTGTCGGGGACATCGGCAACGTCATTGATGGCGAGGCAGACCGGCGCAGTCACGCCGAGATCGAAGGCAATCGGGCAATCTCGGTCGACGTGCTCAAGATCTCCGGCGCTAATACGGTCGAGGTCTCCGACTCCGTGCGCGCTGCGATCGTCGGGCTCGAACGGCGGCTGCCAGGCGACGTCAAGCTCACGATCATCCGCGATGACTCGCGGCGAATTCGTGAGGCACTGGCCGACGTCGAACTCACGATCGTCCTCGGTGCCGGCCTCACGATCGCGATCATCTTTCTCTTCCTGAACTCCTGGCGCTCGACCGTGATCACGGGCCTGGCGCTGCCCATCAGCATCATCTCGGCCTTCTTCATCATGTGGGTGAGCGGCTTTACGCTCAATACCATGACGCTGCTGGCGCTCTCGCTCGCGATCGGGTTGCTCATCGATGATGCGATCGTGGTCCGCGAGAACATCGTGCGTCACATGGAGATGGGGAAAGACCATGAGACCGCAGCGAGCGAGGGAACCTCGGAGATTGGCCTCGCGGTCTTCTCCACGACGATGGCCGTGGTGGCCGTGTTCATTCCTGTCGCGTTCATGGGCGGCATGATTGGCAAGATCTTCTTCCAGTTCGGCGTTACGGTCGCATTCGCGGTGATCGTGTCGCTCTTCGTGTCGTTCACACTCGACCCGATGCTCTCGAGCGTCTGGTACGATCCCGACGTCGAAGAGAAAGGCGCTCACGCCTCGGCACGAACAAGCCGCAATCCGATTCGGCGTTTCGCGCAGTGGTTCAATGACGGGTTCGAGCGGCTCTCGGACAGGTATCCGGCCGGCCTCACCTGGGCACTGACCCATCGTACGATTGTACTGGTCGGCGCGGCGGGAACGGTGGCAATCGCGTTCTACATCCTGCCGCGCCTGCCGTTCACCTGGATGCCGGACGCAGACGTCGGGGAGTTCAACGTCGGCTACCGCGTGGCTCCTGGCTCAGCGCTCGACTATACCATCGGGCGCGGCAAGGAGATCGTCGCCCTGGTGGGAAAGCAGCCGGGCGTCGACTTCACCTATCTGTCCATCGGCGGCGGCTTCCGCGGTTCACCCACCAACGGCAACATCTTCGTGAAACTCAAGCCGCGTGCCGAGCGCGCGAGCATGGCCGAAATTCAGGGCGCACTGCGTGGGCAATTGCGCAAGGTGAGCGGCGCACGCGCGAGCGTGCAGGGAACGCGCAGCATCTTCGGTGGATTCCGTTCGCCCATTCAAGTCAACGTGCAGGGGCCGGAGGAAAGCCGGCTCAAGCTCGCCGCGTCGCAGGTGCTCGAAGTCATGCGCGCAGTCCCCGGCGTCGCTGAGCCGCAATCGAGCGACGAGGGGCAGGTGCCGCAGCTCGATGTGCAGATCGACCGGCAGATGGCGTGGGCGTCCGGTGTCGGCGTCGCGTCGATCGGTGGCACGCTGCAGCCGCTCTTCACGGGACAGCGCGCTACCCGCTGGGAGGATCCCAACGGGTTTCAGCACGACGTGATTGTCGTCTATCCGGACTCCATGCGCGCGACGCCGGCCGACGTTGCGAACATCCCTGTTCCAAGCACGAACATTGATCCCCGCAGCGGCCAGCCGGCCATGATCCCGCTCTCCCAGGTGGCGGAAATCCGGGCCGGCGTAGGCCCTCAGCAGATCGAGCGCCGTGCGCTGGAGCGACAGATTTCCATATCCGCAAACGTCACCCCCGGCGCTGCCGTCGGCGATGTTGCCGAGCGCGTGAAAGCAGCCATCGACTCGATTGGGCTTCCACAGGGATACCACACGGTGTTCGGCGGCGATGTGCAGAACCTCAACGAGACGCGCGGTTATGTCAGCGAGGCAATGCTCCTCGCAATCGTCTTCATCTACCTCATTCTCGCGTCGCTTTTTGGATCCTTCCTGCAGCCGCTGGCGATCATGCTGGCGCTGCCCCTGAGCCTCATCGGCGTCGCGCTGGCACTGCTCCTCACGAAGGGCAGCATCAACATCATGACGATGATCGGCGTGATCATGCTCATGGGACTGGTAACCAAGAATGGCATCCTGCTCGTGGACTTCACGAATCAGGAGCGCGAGAGCGGGAAGGGCCGTTCCGAGGCGCTCCTCAGCTCGGGACGGATTCGCCTGCGCCCCATCGTCATGACCACCGTCGCCATGATCTTCGGCATGCTGCCCCTCGCGTTCGCGATCGGCGAAGGCGCCGAGCAGCGCGCTCCCATGGCCCGCGCCGTCATCGGGGGGCTGATCACCTCCACGATCCTCACGCTATTCGTGGTACCGGTCGTGTACACGATTCTTGATGACGTGGGCGCCTGGGTCTCCGCGCGCCTCCGCTCGCATCCGCCCGTGCCAGCCAAGGCGGAGTACGTCGCCGGCGATTAACGCGCGCCGCAGGTCCGAGAAGCTTGCACAGGAGGGGCAACCGCTCGCGGCTGCCCTTTTCTGTGCAAACGCGCCGCTGCAGGGGCCTTTCCTTGCGCCGGCCTCACGGACAAATCCCCGACTCGACAGGAGTCTTGCCTTGACTCCCGGCGCGGACTGGTTTATTCGCAAGCATCGCGATGCACGCTGACATCTCATCGGCGCGTTCGACGGTGCGAGGGGCACGCGACGTGCACGCCGCCGATCGCCGGCTCGCGGGACCCGGGCTCGATCCCCGAGCACGCAAACTTCAGGATATCGACACTGCATCAGGAGGCGGTCATGCCGCGTGGTGAGGAGCTGGACAGGCTGAATTTCGGAGACCGCGACGACGATGCCGATGATGTCGGCTACGGCGGTGGCGGTGGCGGAAGCAGCTTTGACGAGGATGAGGACGAGGACGGCGGCTGGGGCATGGCAAAGGACCGCAGCGACGAGCTGTGGGACAGCGCCGAAGACGCCGACGATGACGACGAGGAAGAGGCGACCTCCCCCGTCGAATCCGAGGCGGAGGCCGAGGAAGATGAAGATGCATTCGCGCCGCGTTCGCGCGGGTCGAGTGGAGCCTCGGGCGCCGGGGGGGCTGCTGGACGCGGCGCCGCCGCGTCGAGCGGCAATGCGAAGAGCGAGTCCCGGCCCAATGGTTCGAAGGGAAGCCCGGCAGTAAGTGCCACCCCTGCGGCCATCGCGCCCAAGGCGGCAGCTTCGAAACCCAGTCCGTCCAGGGAAAGCACACCCAAGGCCAGCGCACCCAAGGCCAGCGCGCCCAAGGCCAGCGCGCCCAAGGCCAGCCCTGCCCACCCGAGCCCGGCCAGGACCGTATCCAGTAAAGCGGCGTCGCCCGCGGGCCAGGCTTCAAAAAGCTCCTCGGGTCAAAAGGGAGCGGGAAAAAGTGGTTCCGGCGCGTCGAAGATCGCTTCAAAGGGGGCGTCCAGGAGCGCCTCTAAGGGTGCCGCGCCGAAGGGCTCAGTGAAGCCCGCGGCCGGCAAGAGCGGAGCGAAGAAAGGCGCCTCCAAATCCGGCGCAAAGAAAGCAGCACCGATGAAAAGCGCCGCAAAGAAGGGCGGCACCAGGAAGGCCCCTGCCAAAGCCAGTGGCGGCAAGGGCGGCGCCCAGAAGGGCGGCAAGAAGGGCCGGCGGTGATCACCTGCAGGTCCAGAACATTCGTGCGGGGCGCGTCGGCATGACGCGCCCCGTTACGTCTTCCTCCCCCCCCGACGTCGTCGCGGGAGTCGCGACGTGGACACTGGACACTTCGGGCAGCGCCACGGCGGAAAATGCCGCTGCGCGTCAGCTTGCCGCCCTCCTCGCACAGGAAAGGGTCCGCGACCGAATTGTCGCAGCCGCGGTGGAGCTTCGTGCAGGACACGCGGCGCACACCCAATGGCTGGAATCAGAGGGAGGACGTCACTATTCCCTCGATCTTGTTCCCTCGCGCACGCGACTCACCGTAACCGGCTTCGCGCTTTCGGCGACGGACGTGACTGCGCTGCGCGAATCCGCCGAGGCCCTTTTCGAAGCGGCGAGGGCAATGGGACGCGCGCCTGACCTGACGCGAGCGCTGCAGGAAACGGCGCGGCAGGTGCGGATGCTGCTCCGCTGCGACGCGATTGCCATCAGTATCGGCAGCGCACCGTCAACGCCGCTGGCCTACCTCGCAGGCTATGACGACGAGACAACCGTTCGCCGCAAGCTCGAGGCGCGTACGCCGCAGCCCGCAGTCGTCGCGCGTGGCGCTGGTTGGTTTGAAATCGCGATGCCCGTCCCAGGCGAAGGGCATGCTCACGGGTCTCTGCTCGCGCGCATCAACGCCGCTGGCGCGCCGGGCGAAGACACGCGCGCGATCGACGCACTCGCCGCAATCGCGTCGTTCGTCGGCGCAGCCCTCGACCGCTTCGAGCGCGGTCAAGTCATCGAGCACCGGTTGCGCGTCGAGGCCGGAGGAGAAATGGCGACTGCCATCGGCCACTCGCTGCGCCACGCGGCCTCCGGAATATCCTCGGCCGCTCAGCTGCTGCGCTTCCGCACGAGCGATGACCCGGTACTCGAAAAGAACGTGGGGCGGCTCCTGCGCGAGGCTGATCGCGTGGCGCGCCTCGTCGACACACTGCTCGACTTCGGCCGCCCGCTCACCCTGGAACTCGAGACTGCCGATCCTGACACGACCTGGGACGAGGTCCTCGAGTCGCAGAAAGGCAGACTCGAGAGCCGCTCGCTGGCGGTATCGCGGAAGCGAGGCGACACGGCCGGCTCACGTCCACTGGACACGCGCCGCCTCGCTCAGGCGTTCGCCATCCTTCTCGAAGGCGCCGCGGAGCGAGCACCCGAAGCGTCGGACCTTCAGCTCGTCAGCGAGGTGATCGCTGGCGGAAGCTGGCGCTCTCGCCTCACATTCCCCGGAGCCACCGCGCCCGCCGAGCTCCAGAGATTCTTCGACCCGCTGACGGGTTCCGTCGGCGGCCAGTCTGGTGTCAACCTGGCGCTGTCTCGCCGAATCGTCGACGCGCATGGCGGCTCGCTCCGGGTAGACAGCGACCCGCAACTCGGCACGACCCTGACAGTACTCCTCCCCCCGTAGGCCTCCGGGGCCCCGCACGCCGGAATTCGGCCTTCCGCAGTACCTTTATCCGATGCCCGACCCGAGCTCGCCCGTCGCCCTCCTTCGCGCCCACGCGCGCCATGCGCCGTGGAACGCACGCGGCCTCGCGGCGCACGCCACCGCCCTCGTCGACGCTGCAGGAATGCGACCGACCAACGCGTCCGCTCGCGCGGCGCCATCCGCGCGCGCGGTGCGTTTTTACGTCGCCAACGGACTGCTGGCGCGCCCGGAGGGCACTGGCACGTCAGCGACGTATCACTATCGGCACCTTCTTCAACTTCTTGCGATCAAGATTCGCCAGCGGGAGGGCGCCACGCTGGACTCGATCCGTGAGGAGATGAAAGACATCGCGGGTGACGCGCTCGAGCGGAGAGTGGCCCAGTCAATGGCGCCGGCCCTCCTCGGCGGCGCAAACGGGAACAGCGCTCCTGCCGGAAGCGACGACCCGGGAACCTGGCGCCGACTCGCGGTGGCCGATGGGATTGAATTGCACGTCCGTGACGACATTCCTGCTGCGCACGAATCCGACATGCTCGCGATGCGCGAGGCCGTCAGGGCCGCGCTCGGGCGACGTCAGGACTAGAGAATCCTCGCCAGGAGTCGCGCGCTGCGCTCGATTGGGCGTCG
>JBKJKH010000199.1:0-6253 GCA_046597595.1 Gemmatimonadaceae bacterium | reverse complement strand
TGCGACCGCTGCGAGGCCGAGCCCCAGCGTTCCGATCACGCGCGTCGTGCGTACTGCCTCCGGAAGCCTGGCCCACACGTCGTCAGACCTGCGCCATGCCAACGGCCACCAGTACGGCCACCAGGCTGGCGGCTCCGTCAACATGCGTCGCAACTCCATCGGAGAGCGCTTGTCGTTCCATCGCGCTAATGCGTAGTCGACACCAATGCCTGCCGGGTACAGCACCAGCATCAGGGTCAGCAAGTTCATCGGGCCCTGGGACGACATCGCCGTCCACCAGGCAGCGTTGAACAGGATGACCACCCCCGCAGCGGTCACCAGCGCGTACACGCCAGGCTTGCGCATCCGCTGATTCAAATAGACCGCATCGTCGTCCTCATCGCGGAGAGAAGCAGGGATGTCTGCGGCGGACTGCCAGCGGTCCTTCGGGTCCTTCGCCAGCGCGCGCTCCACAACCCGCGCCAGGGTGGAAGGCAAGTCGGGCAGCATCTTGCGAAGACTCGGCGCGTCGCGAGTCACTTGCTGGGTGAGAATGTCCTGCACGGACGCGCCATCAAATGGCGGACGTCCCGTGAGCATCGCGTAGCCCACGAGCCCGAGCGAGTACACGTCGCTGCGCGCGTCGAGATCGCGATCGCCCGATGCCTGCTCGGGCGACATGTAGCGCGGCGTTCCGAGCAGCAGGCCGGTCCCGGTCAATGTCCCGCCCTCGGCCGCGCGCTTCGCAATCCCGAAGTCCGTCAACTTCGCGGCACCTGTTTCCCGCTCCAGGAGCACGTTGTCGGGCTTCACGTCGCGGTGCACGATGCCCTGCCGGTGTGCATAGTCGAGCGCGTTGGCGAGCTGCTCGAGGATCCGCGACGCATCGGCGGGATCCATCTTCCCCATGCGCCGCAACCGCTGTTCCAGCGACTCGCCGTCCACAAAACCCATCACGAAGTAGATCAGCCCACCGGTCTCGCCGAACGTGAAGAGCGGAACGATGTTGGGATGCGTGAGGCGCGCGGCTGTGCGTGCTTCGCGGAGAAAGCGCTCGCGCCCGTCAACCGTTGTCGCCGCGTCCGGCGGCAGAACCTTGATCGCCACCGGACGATCGAGGGCCCGCTCGTGCGCGTGATACACAGCGCCCATCCCTCCCCGCCCCAGCAGCCGAATGATCTCGTACTGGAATCCGATGGCCTTCTCGAGCTCGGCGCGTAGCGGATCGTCGGGCGAGAGTGGCGAGTGCATGATGAATGCTATGGCGGGTTCTCGCTGACGTCGATCAGGTTTGTGCGGCGTGCGCGTGATGGATCGGACCGCGTCCCCTCATGTATCAGGAGCAGGGACATTGTGCAAAATATATATGTTATATTAGTCGATAGACTAATAGCATTTATTTATTAGGTTCTCATCGAACTGGGCAAATACCTGGAATCCGAAACGGTGGCGCTTCCTAACCTATGGCACGTCTTCAACTTGCATGAGTCTCCCTACTTCCAGGAGACCCTTGGAAGCTCGCCTCGTGCCTTCCCGCTGAGCCTGTTTGTTGGGAGATCCGCGGAAGCGCGCAGCCTTCTTACCACGATCGGGAGCGCCAGGAGCACCCGACAGGCGATTGGGGGACCGCCCGGGGTGGGCAAGACCACCTTGGTGCAAAGCATCAAGGCGGAGGCAATCGCGGCGGGCTACTGGGCGGCGGACGAGCTCGTCCCATTTTACGAGACCGACACCACCGAGCACGTGCTTGGCCGTATCCTGGGCGCGCTGTATGACACAATCCTCTCGGCGCGTCCGATGGTGGCAGACCACGAGGCGATGCAAGCCTCACAGCAACTGGTGAGGGTTGCGCGGCTGACTACGGGAGGCGCCAGCGTGTCGATCATGGGCATCGGCGGCGGTGCGTCGAAGGGCGCGATCCCGATCACGCCGGCCGGTGCCATGCTGCTCGATGGTCCTCGCATCATGCGCGACTTGCTCGCGCTGGCACGGGGCGCCGGCGCGAAAGGGGTCGTCCTGCACCTCAACAACCTAGAGAATCTGACCGAACAAGCTTCCGGCCAGGCCGCGGACATCCTGCGCAGTCTGCGTGATCCGGTGCTGCTCCTCGACGGACTGCACATCCTGCTGGCCGGAACGACGGCGGCTGTCCTCACCGCTACCACCGCGCACGCGCAGGTGCGTTCGGTGTTCAGCACGCCCCTGACACTCATGCCGCTTCCGATCGACGACGTTCAGGCGCTTCTCGACGCTCGCTATGCATTTCTCGCATTCGACGATCGCGCACCGATCCCGCCAATCGCGCCGAGCGCCGTGTCCGCACTGTATCCACTCTTTCGCGGCGATCTCCGGTCGTTTCTCGCGGCGCTTGAGGAAGGGTCGCGACTGCTCGTCGGCGTGGGCAAGCGCGGCGCGTCCATTCCCATGGAAGCGCTCGGTCCGGCGCTGCGGCAGCGTTACAGCGTGGTATTGCAGGAGCGTCTGGACGATCGCCGGCAAGCCCAGCTCGCCGACTGGGCGAGGCGCGACGCCGGGCGTCACATGACGCAGCGGGAGCTGCGCGATATCTGGAAGATCACGCAGGGCGCCGTCTCGACGGGGCTCGCGGATCTCGAGCGAAAGGGATTTGTGAGCGCGCTTCCTCGCGAGGGGAAGGCGCCCGTGCGGTATGTGCTGACGGGGGTCAGCCGCTTGATCTTCGGCTGAACCTCCCACCGCGGCCGGGGCGCATTCGAATCGCGACCCCGGTGTTCAGCGAAACATCGGGCGTGTCGCCGCTACTCGTGCGCTGGTAACGGCTCCATCGTCCGGGGATCCACCGGCACCTGCACTTCATCGCGATACGGCGACGTCATCAACATCACCCGGACCTTCGGGAACGCATCCATGAAGCTCAGGTAGCTGAAGCCCCACAGTCCAAGGAAGCCCAACATGATGCCGATTTCCCAGATGCCGAACTGGAGGTTCTCGCTCGGGCCGTAGATCGACGGATACAGCTCGAGATACCGGTGGACCCAGTGTCCGATGAGGCTCGAGAAGGCCAGCACGGCCATCATCGGCGTGAAGCTCTTCCAATGCCGCGAGAGCAAGCCGAGGAACGGGATGAGGAACGCGGCGAACACGACCAGGAGGCTGAGCGGCAGGTACGCGCCGATCATCCGCACGCGGAACCAGTGCGTCTCTTCCCCGATGTTGGCATACCAGATGATCAGGTACTGGCTGTACGTGATGTAGCCCCAGAATGCGGTGAACGCAAAGCAGAGCTTTCCGACGTCGTGATAATGATTGTCGGTGACGAGATCCATCACGGGAATGTGCTTCTTCCAGAACCGCAGCAGCATGGAAAGGCTCATGAGCATGGCGATCCATCCGCCCATGAAAATCTGCCAGCCGTACATCGTGCTCTGGAAATGCTCGTCCGCCGCCATCGAGAGATCCCACGCCAGCACAATCCACACGAAGGCAAACACCACGCAGAGCCCGACCGCAATCTTGCCCTGCAGCGAGTGCGTGGAGTGGATTTCGCGCCGTTCTTCCCCGAAGCCGCGACGCATGCGCTCGCGCAATCCGCGGGCCCATGCGCTTCCGGACTCCGGTGCAATGCCGACGTCGAGGCGCAGCGACGTATAGATGTACCAGCAGCTCAGCGCGACCAGGAGCGCGTAGGCGAGGAGATCGCGAGGAATCAGGAAGCTCGCATTCAGCCAGAACGCCTTCTCCGCCACGGCCGGCGCCTTGTTCGCCCACATCCAGATGTGCTTGCGGCCGAAGAGAAGCGTGATCGCGAGGAGCAGCCAGGAAATCGGCAGGAATGCGACATAGCCCTCGAGCATGCGGACGATGCCGCGCGACCAGCGTGCGGTGACAATGCGCTGCACGGCGACAAAGGCCACCGCGGACGAGGAGATGAGCGTGAAGAACATCCAGTTGAACTGGAATGCCTGCCACGCGCGGTCCACGCCCATGACGGCGCCGACCAGAAAGAGCCCCATGCCCAGTCCGGCGAGCACGATCGAAACGGTCCTGAAAATCGCGGGCGTTGGCTGCGCGCCGCCTGCCAGCAATTCCGCGCGGCTGTGCGCATGCCCGTGAGTAGGCGCGCTCATCGCGTGCCTCCCGGGCGAGCGGCGGTTGAATCAGGCGTGTGCGTCGTGTCTGGTGGCGCAATCACCCCGGGCTGCGGTGCGTGATCGGTCGCGGCACCGTGGCGCACTGGCGCAACGAATGGCGCGGGCCGTGTCGGTGCCGTCGCGGTATATCCGGGGAGCGCGGTGCCCGTCTGGCCGGGATAGCCCACGGGTCCCGTGATTGCCGGGCTTGCAAGGCGGCCCTGCAGGGCACGGACGTAGTTCACCACGTCCCACCGCTGCTTTTCCTCGATGCGGTTGTACGAGGGCATGAGGCCACGGCCGTTGCGGATCATGCCCCAGATGTAGCCGTCGGTCCTGCCCTTGGTCATGTCGGTGATGATGTTGATGCCGGGCATGCCGTATCGGGTGACGGGCCCGTCGCCCGCACCCTTGTCCCCATGGCAGACGGCGCAATTGATCTGGAAGTAGCGGCGGCCCGTCGCCAGCGACGAGTCGGTTGGTGCCGTTGGATTCTGGAGCGATGACATGGAGTCCACTGTCGCCGGCATCGGACTGTACGAGACCTGGAACCCTGCGACGAGCGTGCCCGACACGGGCACCGAGTGCTGGGGATTTCCGCGTGCAAAAACGCGCGACGTGTCTCCGACCATTGCGCTTGCTTCCCACGGCTCGATTTTCGGCTGGTCCTTGAAGTCGGTGAACCAGTCGCAGCCGGCGGTCAATGCAAGAAAGGAAAAGCAGATCCCTCGCTGCGCTCGGGATGACAGGAGGGGCGCTCGGGATGACAACGTATCACCGCGCATTGTGCACCTCCGTTGCGCCGTTCTCCCGCAGCAGCTGCTGCAGGGCCTGAAGCTTCTCCGGAGGTGCTTCGACAAAGATGCCGAAGCTCGAGCCCGTAAAGCGCTCATCGAACCCTGTGGTCGCAGTCACCTTGGGCACACGCGAGAGGATGAACAGTCCCGCGACGGTCGACAGTGCACCAACAAGCACCATCATCTCGAACGCGATGATCGTATAGGGGATCCAGCTCGCGACCGCCTTGCCGCCGACAACGAGTGGCCAATAGTCCGAGGTCCAGATCGCAAGCCAATAGCCGAACGACGCACCGAGAATACCGCCCGTGAGGGTGAATCTCCGGATGCCGCTGGTCGGTGGTTCAACCGCGTGCTCGACTTCGTGCCTGATGGTCGGCGTATACACGTCGAAATCGAAGCCGCGCTGCTTGCGGAGCGCGCCGATGGCGCCGACGAGCGAGTCGAGCTCCGCGAATGTTGCGACGAGTCCGGCCATCAGTGATGCCCCCCGGGCGGCGCGGCGCGTTTCATGGGCGGCGGAATGACTTCCTTGATCTCGGCCATGGCCATCACGGGCAACTGCTTCACGAAGAGCAGGAACCACATGAAGAACCAGCCGAAACTGCCGAGCAGCAGTCCCATGTCGACCCAGGCCGGCTTGTAGGCGGTCCATTGCCACGGCTCGAATTCATGGCTGAGCGACGGCACCACAATCACGAACCGCTCGAACCACATGCCGATGTTGATGAAGATCGACAGGATCCAGAGCCACAGCGTATTGCGCCGCAGCTTCTGCGAGAAGAGCGAAAGCGGCAGGGCCATGTTGCAGAGCAGCATGATCCACGCGGCCCACCACCACTGCCCGAAGACGCGATTCCAGAAGTAGTCCTGCTCGTACTTGTTGCCCGAGTACCACGCAATCCAGAACTCCATGAGGTACGCGCACCCCACGACGAGCGACGTGAAGAGCACGGTCTTCGCGGTCGCGTCGAGATGGTTGAGCGTGACATAGTGCTTCAGCCCGAAGAACCGGCGCATCGGGATGATGATCGTCCACACCATTGCAAAGCCGGAGAAGATCGCGCCGGCGACGAAGTAGGGCGGGAATACCGTCGCGTGCCAGCCAGGCGTCAGCGCCATCGCGAAGTCGAACGACACCACCGAGTGCACCGACAGCACCAGCGGCGTGGAGAACGCGGCGAGGAACAGGTACGCGCGCGCAAAGTGCCGCCACTCGCGTTCCTGGTTGCGCCATCCCAGCGAGAGCACCGCAAGGATGCGCTTGCGAATCGGGTTCTTCTCGCGGTCGCGCAGGATCGCGATGTCGGGGATGAGACCGATGTAGAGGAACGTCGTGGAGATCGTCAGGTACGTCGAAATGGCGAA
>JBKJKH010000190.1:0-4666 GCA_046597595.1 Gemmatimonadaceae bacterium | reverse complement strand
CCTGTTCGCGACGTGCATTTCCGCATTCACGGCCCAGTCGTGCAACAGCTGCAGGACGCATTCGCCGAGGACTGGAGCTTTGTCACCGGCGAGATTCTCGAGGGACCGGAGTGGTATCCAGAGGTTGAGCAGCGCGGAACGATCGCGGCGCGCGTCATCACTGACGGCCCGGACGGGGACCTCGAGATCGTGCGACACGTGCTGCTTGGCGCGATTTCGTCCGCGCGCGAGTCCGTGAGCATTGTGACGCCCTACTTCCTGCCCGACGCCTCGATGATCGCGGCGCTGTCGGTGGCAGCGATGCGCGGAGTGCCCGTCGATATTGTGCTGCCGGCGCAGGGCAACATCGCGGTCGCGCAATGGGCATCACGGGCGTTGCTCTGGCAGGTGCTCAAACCGGGATGTCGCGTGCACCTGTCGCCCGCGCCCTTCGACCATGCCAAGCTGCTGGTGATCGATCGTTCATGGGCGCTGATCGGCACGACCAACTGGGACCCCCGCAGTCTTCGCCTGAACTTCGAGCTCAACGTCGAGGGGTATGACGAACAATTCGCGGGTGCAGTTCAGGGACTGATCGATCAACGCATCGCCGCCAGCCGTCCTTTCACGCTGGCGGATGCGGACGGCCGTGCGTTTGGCGAGCGCGTTCGCGACGGAGTGGCGCGGCTGTTGTCGCCATACCTCTAGCAGGCGGCGAAATGCACCGGCCTGAAATCATCGCTTTTTCAGCGACTTGCTGGAAAGACGAACGCCGCCCGAGTCTTGAAGGAACAGTGCGGCGTGTCCCCACGCCGGACCCGTGCTTCCGTGGGGCCAAGCCTGATTCTTCAGGCTGATGTACCCCGTCTGCCCCTCACCTGTGAGTGCCGGATCGAACGACAGCTGACCGGTCTGATCATCGAAGCGCAAAATATAGAAGCCGTCTTCTCCTCCGAGCTCGGCGCCCACGACGAGCCGGTTGGACAGGGGATCGCGCGCAAGCCAGTGCGGGCTGAAGGCTTTTGGTGTCGTCAGGTGCGACACTTCGCGCGGCTTCGCCGGATTGGAGATGTCGAGCACGACGACGGCGTGCAACTTTCCGACGGGGTTGATCCAGTAGTGTCCGAAGACAATCGGAATACCGCACGCGCCGCGCATGGAGCCCGGTTCCGGCTTGGCGGGTGGCGGAGTGTCGAGCGCAAAGAATGTGTCGAGGCGCGGGGTGTCGCTCCCGATTTCGCTCAGGCGGTAAAAGGTGCAGCCGTAGCTGTTGAAGAACACGGATCCGTCCGCGAGCACCCGCGGACCAAACCCCGCGCGCTGGGAACCCTCGATAACGCGTCCATCAGCACGCTTCCCAGCCGTGAGAGCGATGGTGTTCAACAGCTTGAAGTCTGAATATCGGTAGACCTGGACAACATCCGCGGAGGTGACCTCCATCATCGGCGCGCTGGTTACGACAAGGCGGTCGATCTCCGGGAGCAGCGCGAAGGCATAGGGCCGCACCGGTGACGATCCCGCATTGCCCGCCAGCCGCGTGCGCATCAGAGTGCCGTCGCCGCTGTACTCGGCGAAGCCGCCAGAGTTGCCCGGCGTTTCGGTCTCCGCCGTGTCGATACTCTTTCCTTCGCTGCGCAGAAAGCCGACAAGTCGCGTGCCGGCAGGTGTACGCGTGTAATCGTGCGGAAAACGCATGGGGGCGGGCGGCGCGAATGTCTTTGCAATGCGCGGCGCGCGCGGGTTCGAGACATCCACGAGCATGCTTGTCTCGGGATGATGCGCATTCATGAAGAGCATCTCCCCCGCCGGTGGCGCGGCGTATTCCATGTGATGCGGAAGGGAGTTCTTCATTCCGGTCGGCGTCGTGCCGATGACATTCCCGGACGCCAGGTCGATGACCGCCAGGAAGTCGCTGTCCTTCCCGTCCGCATCGCCGGCGGAAATCAGGAGGTATGGTGATTCACCCGCCCGCATTTCCTGTACGTCACGGGCGGATGGCGAGCACGCGGCGATGGCGACGCATGCCGCAAGAAGGAGACGTGCTGTCCCGGCAGAACAGACGCTCATGTCGATCCTCGTTGTAATTGCGTCCGGTGAGAATAAAATCCGAGCTTCGCGACCAGTGGACCGAGCACAGGATGGCCAAGAAGCGGCGTCAATTCCCGCTCGACGCCGGAAACGCCAACAGTGATCGCGCCCGTCCCCGCGTCGATATTGAGTCGCAGTGCATCGGCAATGCCCTGTTCCTCCCCGACAATTACGGCAAACATCAGATGGTTCATCGGGCCGAGATAGTCTGTTGTCTCGCGAGCGAGTACCTCGGCGCGGATCGAGAGTGCCTCATCCCTTCGGCCGGCGTTAGCCAGCAGTCGCGCCTGCAACGCCAGCATCAGCGAACCGCGCTGCGTGAGCTCGACAGCGCGACCCATCCGCTTGAGCGCCTCGTCGGAACGGGAGAGGTCCCCCAGGCGCACCGCGGAGATCCACAGGTTCAATACGGAGTTCGGGTCGAGCGAGAGCGCTTCATCGTGCAACGCAAGCGCAGCCATCGCGCCGGCACCGGGATCGTTCACCGAGGAAAATCCGATCGCGCAGATACCGCGGATAAACGGCGACAGTGGGTCGCATTCCACCGCGCGCCGCACTTCCGCCTTGCTCGTTTCCCAGTCACCCAGCATGCCGCTCACCACGGCGAGAAACGCGTGGGCAAGCGCATCATTCGGATTCCGCCGCAGCGCTTCCCGGCAATCATCGCCGGCTGTCGGCCATTCCGGAAGTAGATACAACTTGAGCTGCGCCCGCAGCACGTGCAGCTGCGCGATGTCCGGCTGGAGGCGCTGGGCCTCCGCCAGTGCACTGCGCGCCTCACGGACCGCCTCGACAGGCGACAGGTACTGGTACACTCCGAGCCCGATGTATGCCTCGGCGATCCCGATGTGTGCGAGCGCGTACAGCGCGTCGCGCGCCAGCGCCTGACGGAAGAAGTCGATCCCGCGCCGCATGGACGCGGCTGTACGCTGATGAACCGCTTCGCGCCCGCGCAGGTAGAGTTGATACGCCTCGAGGTCCTCTGTCGGCCGCAGTACGAGCACGGCGTCCGGCCTGAGGCCCAGGGTCACCTCGAGATGCTCGACGATGTTGCGCGTAATCTCGTCCTGGATGGCGAAGATGTCCTCGAGGTCGCGATCGTACTTGTCGCCCCATAGCTGGAAGCCGTCGCGCGTGTTCACGAGCTGCGCGAGGACGCGCACGCGGTTGCCCGCGCGCCGTACGCTCCCCATCAGCACCGTCCGTACGCCAAGTTTCTGGCCGATCACCGGGAGCTCCACGTCCTTGCCCTTGAACGAGAACGTTGAGGTGCGCGCCGCGACGCGCAGGCCCTTTACCTGCGTCAGCGCGCCGATGATGTCATCGGTGATGCCGTCGCTGAAGTACTCGTTGTCGCGGTCCCCGCTCATGTTCACGAACGGAAGCACGGCGATCGTCGGCGCGACCGGCGTGACGGAATGCGATGTTCCCTCAGGAGATGAGGGCGTATCCAGCGCCTTCACGATGGCTGCGGCGCTGTCGGGCCGGTCGAGCGGATCCTTGCTCAGGCACTGCATGACGATCGCGGAGACCTGGACAGCCACTTCGGCGGTGTGCGCCGAGAGCAGCTCGGGTTGCTCCGTCAGGTGCGCGATGACCAGCGCCTGCGCGCCGCGCTTGCTCGCGAACGGATGCTGCCCGGCGAGCAGCTCGTACGCCATGACACCGAACGCGTAGAGATCGGCGCGGAAGTCGACATCGGGTTCGCCCGCAGCCTGCTCCGGTGCCATGTACGCTGGCGTTCCGATCTGCATCCCGGCCTGCGTCAGCGTCTCTCCTCCCTGCGCACTCGCCGCGCTCAGCGCCCGTGCGACGCCGAAGTCCGCCACCATCGCGATCCCCTCGGCCAGCAGGATATTTTCGGGCTTGATGTCCCGGTGGACGATCCCCTGCCGGTGCGCGTAGGCGAGAGCGCGGGCGACGTCGCGGAGGATGCTCTGCGATTCACTGCGTGTGAGGGGTCCCGCGATGAGTCGTTCGCGCAGCGACGCCCCTTCGATGAACGGCATCGTATAGAAGGGGAGCCCGTCGACGTCGCCGGCTGCGAGCAGCGGGACGATGTGCGGATGCTGGAGCTGTGCTGCGAGCCGGATTTCGCGCTCGAAGCGGTCGGCGGACACGCCTGCGCTGAGGTCGGGCGAGAGCACCTTCACGACAACTCGCCGTCCGAGTCGCGTTTCCATGGCGACGAAGACGCGCGACATTCCGCCGCCGCCGAGCTCGCGTTCGATCGTGTACGAAGAGCCGACGGCGGCCTGAAGCTGTGCGTGGAGCCCGGAAGTCATGCGCAAAGATGCGATGCTGCGCGTATAATCTGAAGCTGGCGCCTCCGCTGATTGCGCCTTTGGCCGGGACTGCGCGTAGATTTTGGGTCGAGCTATCAACCTGTAGTAGTGTGAGGATCGATGCGCACATACCTCGCTGCTTTCGCCGTCGTCGCAGTTGTTGGAACCGGATGCACCACCCGGCGGGTGGCGCCCGGCGACGAGCACGGGAGCCACGACACAGGTCCCGCCAGAGCGGGCAGCAGCGCTGCGCAGTCGGCAACGTCCATTCCCGCCTCGGCTACCGCGGCTCCGGAGCGCCTTGCCAAGTCGCC
>JBKJKH010000544.1:0-6086 GCA_046597595.1 Gemmatimonadaceae bacterium | reverse complement strand
CGTTCGAGCGCTGCCTTGTATTCGCTGTTCTCCTTGAGATCCCCGTGTTCGACGGCTTTACGGATCTCCTTGGGCAACGTGACGTTCAGCTCATGCATGAGCTTCTCGCCTTCCGCGCCAAGTTTGCGCTTCAGTTCTTCGATCATCGACACAGAGTATTCCTTTAGCGGTGCATCGGGAGCATGGCGTCGGCGTGCGCGGAGTCGACTGGCCCACGAGACTGCTCGAATTCCTTCCGGAGTAACGCCATCATGTTGCCGCGCTTGTCATAGAGACGCTTGAGCGGGCGCTTCTTGTGCCGCGCATGCGCGTAGGCGGTCAACAATGGAAGCGCGATGGTGTTGTCCATGTAGCATACCACGGCGTCCGGCAAACGGTCGGGATCGATCTTGCCCCAGCTGACGGCTTCAGCAGGCGTCGCGCCGGACAGTCCGCCCGTGTCGGGCCGCGCGTCGGTAATCTGGAAGAAGTAGTCGTGTCCCCGTTCATCGATGCCGAGGACCTCCTGGATTTGCGGCTCGGTCTGCAGCATGAAATTCTTCGGGCTGCCGCCGCCGCAGATCAGCACCGCCGACTTTCCGCCGCCGCGTTTCGCCGAGAGGACGATGGACGCCGTCTCATTCACATCCTGATTGGGGTCGATCAGGCATTTGTTTCCTTCGAGCGCGAGCGCCGCGACGTTCATGCCGATGGACGAGTCACCCGGCGACGACGTGTAGATCGGGACACCGCACTCGTACGCGGCGCCAATCAGCGACTTCGACCCGATGCCCAGCGCCTTCTCGCGCTGTCGCACGTACTTGCCGCAGAGGTAATGGAACTCGGCGCTCGACATCGGCTTCTGGAACTCCGGCGACGCAATGATTTTCCGGAAGAACGCGTCGGTCGAGAGCAGCACGTCGTAATCGAAGAAGATGTCGTAGATGCGCACGATGCCTTCCTCGCGCAACACGACGTCCGACTCCTGCGGATTGCCGCGATGCATCGACAGTCCGAGGCCGAAGTGCGTGTCGTGGTAGAGATTCGCGCCTGTCGAGATGATCCAGTCGACGAAACCGGCTTCGATCAGGGGAATGAGCGCCGCCATGCCCAGGCCCGCGGGCGTCAGCGCGCCGGTGAGGGTCATGCCGACGGTGACGTCCTTTTCGAGCATTTTCTTCGTGAATAGCTGACACCCTTCGCGCAGACGCGCAGCGTTGTACGCCAGGAACGTGCTGTCGATCAGGTCGGCGGTCGTTTCTTTGCCCGTAATCCGCTTCGGATCGATCTTGCCGCCGCGGAGGTATTTTGAATGCTCGTGTGACGTGTGCTTCGCGCCGGCGGCCTCACGTTCTTCGGCCGCTTGCTTCTGCGCCGACTTGGAACCGCCGGCCGTCGCCTTCGATCCATGGCGCGACGCCTTGAATCCGCCGCGATCCCGTCCGTCGTCGACGCCCTTCGATTTCTTCTTGCCAGCCACGTTATCGTGTCGTTTGAAGTGAAGTCATCCCGCGCCTTCAGAAGGGCTCACGGGATCGACTTGGTCTTTTGCACCGGTGGTGCCGCCGCATGCGCGTCGATCACGGCCTGCGCCGCCTCGGCCGGATCATCCGTGAGGAGAATCAGGTCGAGATCCCCCGGCGAGATCTTCTGCTCTCCAAGCACGCGAGACTGAAGCCAGCGAATCAGCCCGGCCCAGTAGTGACGGCCAAACATGATCACCGGGAAGTGGTACAGCTTACCTGTCTGGATGAGCGTCAGGGCTTCGAAGGCTTCATCGAGGGTACCGAAGCCGCCGGGGAAGATGATGAACGCGTTCGAGTACTTGATGAACATCGTCTTCCGTACGAAGAAGTAGCGGAAGTTCACGAGCGTGTCGACGTACGGATTCGCGCCCTGCTCGAACGGCAGCTCGATGTTGCAGCCGATGGATGCACCACCTCCCTCCTTCGCGCCCTTGTTCGCCGCTTCCATGATGCCCGGGCCGGCGCCGGTGATGATGGAGAAGCCTGCCACGGCGAGGAGGCGGGCCGTCTCCTGCGCCGCGAGATACTGCGGGTCGTCCGGCGCGGTGCGCGCAGAGCCGAAGATCGACACGCCGCGCTCCACGGTGGCGAGGTTGTCGAACCCCTCGATGAACTCGCCCATGATGCGCATCACGCGCCAGGTGTCGGTGCGGGTGAAGTCGGTCAGCGGCGACATCCCCGTTTCCGTGCCCGGCTGCTGGAGGAGCTTTTCGTCCTCCGTGACCGGTCCCGTGAAGTCGCGCAGATCGTCGTCGATCTTGCGGGCGGCGCCCGTGGTGCGCTTGCCGGACCGCTCCGACGGGGGCGTGCGGCCCGCCGCGCGGTGACCCTCCTCCGTGCGCTCGCGCAGCCCTTCCTGCGCTTCGGCCTGGGCGACCGCGAGTTGCGCGGGATTGCCGCGCTTGCCGGACGCCGTCCGTGGCGCTCGGCTCGTGGCGCGCTGCGTTTTCGTTGCCTCCGGCTCGACGGTCTTGCGGCGCGCCGGCGTCTTCTTCGTCGTGGTCCCTTTTGGAGTGGCCATGCGTGAATAAAGCCCCCTCACCGTGCCCGACGCCAGCGAGTGGCACTGCCCGGCTTGCTCACCACCTCGCCGGGCGCTTTTCTTCGCCGATGTCGCTCCCGTCCAGCCCCCCCCACTCATGCCCGTAGTCGTCCTCGTCGCCGACGGGGCGCGGCTCGACGCGCTGACGGGCGACCTCGAGGGTCTGCCCGCGCTGGCGCGACTGCGCGAGGAGGGGGGCGTGCATCCCGTCACGACGGTCTTCCCGTCTGTCACGGGGCCTGCCTACACGCCCTTTCTCATGGGCCGCTTCCCCGGGCCGGTCGGCATTCCCGCCCTGCGCTGGTACGACCGCGCGCGCACGGCGTGCGCGTGGCCCGACTACGCACGCAGCTACGTCGGCATTCAGTACCCGAAGTTCGACGCGGATCTCGATCCGCTGGCGCCGACCATCTTCGAGCTGGTGCCGCAGAGCATCGCGGCGATGAGCGTTGTAACGCGCGGTCTCGCCCCGTCGCGTCGCATCGGCGGGCTGACGCCCAGGTCGGCCTTCCGCGCCGCCGTGACCCACTTCCGCGGCAAGGCGGAGCGGTGGCTCGACGTGGACCGCGACGTGGCCGACGAAGTCGTGCGTCGCATGAAGGGCGAGCGGCCGGACTTCCTGTTCGCGGCGCTCACCGGAGTGGACAAGGCATCGCACGCGCAGGGTCACGAGAGTCCGCTGGTGCACGACGCGCTGCGCATCGTCGACGACACTGTCTCGCGTCTCCGGGATGACGCCCAGCGAGGTGGATGGTGGAGCGACACGCATCTCTGGGTGGTGAGTGACCACGGGCATTCCGACGTGCGCGTCCATGAGGATCTGGCCGGCACCGTGGCGAAGGCTGGCCTGCGCACGGTCGCGCATCCGTGGTCGGCGGGGCTCGCCGCCGAGTCCGCGGTGATGGTGAGCGGCAACGCGATGGCGCACGTCTATCTGGAACTGCGCAGCCGGGAGCGGCCGTGGTGGACGGCGCTCCACGCACGCTGGGACGGACTCGCCAGCCACCTGCTCGCGCGCCCGTCGGTGGACCTCATGCTGCTGCCACACTCGCCGGACCTGTGCGAGGTGCGCAGTGCGACGCACGGCAGTGCGATGGTGTCACGCCGTGGAGAGGAGTACGCGTACGAGCGCATGCTCGGCGATCCGCTGCGCGTCGGGCGCGACGTGCGCGGCAGCGCGGACGAGACGCACGATGCCTTGCGCGACTCCGAGTACCCTGACGGGATCGTGCAGATCGTCACGCTCGGCGGCTCGGCTCGGTCGGGAGACGTCATCCTGTCCGCGACGCCGGGGTGGGATTTTCGATCGAAGTACGAGCCGATTCCCCACAGGAGCGCGCATGGCGCACTGCACCGGGACCACATGCTGGTGCCGCTGCTCGTGAACCGGCCTCCGAGGAGCGCGCCTCGAAGGACCACGGACGTGTTCGCGAGCGCGATTGCGGCGTTGGGGGCAACCGGGCCGGAGCGTGTGGACGGTCGGTCGTTCGTCTAGCGCCGGACCCATCTTGCACCGGCAGATGGCGCTTCCAGCGCTGCGTGCCGATACTCGCCTGCGTGCGGCGGCGCGATCTTCGCGTCACGTTCCACATGACAGAGGAGCAACGCCGTGACAGCCATCCTCGCCCGCGACGCCGCGACAGCGATGGGAAGGCCCCGTGTGTGGGACAAGCGGAAGCCCGCACGCATCCTCATCGTCGACGATGAGCCGATGAACATCCGGTTGCTGGAGGTCATGCTCGCGCGACCCGAGTATGTCCTCTTCAACGCCGCGACCGGAGAGGAGGGGATCGCGATGATCGGCTCGCACACGCCCGATCTCATCCTGCTCGACGTCATGCTCCCCGGCATGGACGGTTACCAGGTGGTCGCGAAGATCAAGGCGGACGTGTCGATGGCGAAGATCCCCGTCCTCATGATCACCGCGCTCGATGATCGAAGCGCGAAGACGCTGGCGCAGGTGGCGGGCGCAGAAGACTTCCTCACCAAGCCCGTGGAGCGTGCCGAGCTGGAGGTGCGCGTGCGCAATCTGCTCCGGCTCAAGGCGTACAGCGACTACCACGATCAGTACAGCCGCTTTCTCGAAGCGGAGGCCGACTCGCGGCGACTCGAGCTGGTGGCGAGCGAGAGCCTCTACAAGGACACCTTCGACGGCGCGCCGGTCGGTATCGTCCACTCGGACGCGACGGGCCGGTGGCTGCGAGTCAACGAGCGCGCCTGCCGCTTCGTGGGATACGACTGCGACGAGCTGGTTGGTGGCTCAGGCACGGACCTCAGCTTCGTGGATCAGACCGCGGAGGAAGCAGAGTCGTTCCGTCGCATGCACTCCGGCGAGTTGAGCCACTACCTCATCGAGGAGCGGCGCTACCGGCGGAAGGATGGCAGCTTCGCCTGGGCGCGAGTGAACGTGTCGGTGCACCACGACGCGGCCGGATCGTTTCAGCACTTCATCACCGTCATGGAGGACGTCACCGATCGACGAGCGCTCGAGGCGCGGGTGCGGCAGGCGAACAAGATGGACGCGATCGGACGCCTTGCCTCCGGTGTCGCGCACGATTTCAACAATCTGCTCACGGTCATTCTCGGCTTCGCCGAGCTGGCGGCAGGCGATGACGAGACCGAATGCGAGAACGACTTCGAGATCCGCGAGATCATCAAGGCGGCGCAGAGCGCGGCCGGACTCACGAAGCAGCTGCTCGCCTTCAGTCGCGAGCAGGTCCTGAGTGCTGCGCCCGTGGACGTGAACGAGCTGATCACGGAGACGGCCGGCATGCTCGGACGCCTGATCGGAGGACAGGTGGCAATCGAGCTGTCGCTATTGCCCCAGCTCGCGCACGCACACTCCGATTACGGTCAGCTGCAGCAGGTGCTGATGAATCTGGCGGTGAATGCGAGGGACGCGATGCCGGAGGGAGGGACGTTGTCCATCACGACGGCGGACGTCGAGCTGACGAACGACATCACGCATCCGGAAGCCGTCATCGCGGGACCATATGTGCGCATCACCGTGTCCGACACCGGTGCGGGGATGACCAGCGAGGTCCAGGCGCACGTGTTCGAGCCATTCTTCACGACGAAGGAAATCGGCAAGGGCACGGGACTCGGGCTCGCCACGACCTACGGGATCGTGAAGCAGAGCCGGGGCCATATCTGGCTGGACAGCGAGGTCGGCGTGGGCACGACCTTCAACGTGTATCTGCCGCGCGCCGAGTGCCCTGTGCTGGCGGCGCGGTAGTCCGTTCGCGCCGCGCCAGGCACCGCTCACCCCAGCAGCAGCTCGATATCCTCGCGGGTCAGCTTCTCCACGAATCCGTCGTCGGACCGGACGATCGCATCGGCCAGTGATCGCTTCTCGGCCTGGAGCTGCAGCACCTTCTCCTCGATCGTGTCGCGGGCGATGAGACGCGCCGCGAGCACCGGTCGGGTCTGCCCGATACGGTGCGCGCGGTCGATCGCCTGCGCTTCGACCGCAGGGTTCCACCACGGGTCGAGCAGGAAGACGTGGTCGGCGGCGGTGAGGTTGAGTCCCAGCCCACCGG
>JBKJKH010000067.1:0-2988 GCA_046597595.1 Gemmatimonadaceae bacterium | reverse complement strand
ATCCTCCTCGGCCAGCGCGACACGGTGGAGCGGCTTGCGCGCAATCCCCTCGCGCGCGCCCTGCGGGTGGACAAGCTCACGCTTGCTGCGCTCGAGGCGACGCTGTCGCTGTACCGTGAGCCCGCGCGCGCGCTTGCAGAAATCCCCGTGCTGGCGATGCTGTCCGCTACTACGCAGAGCGTGAAGGAGCGCGCAGAACGAATCGTCGACGCACTGGTTCGCAGAGGGGTGCCCGCGCGGGTCGTCGCGAGCGAGGGAAGCGTAGGAGGGGGTGCGTTCCCGACAGCGAAGCTCCCTTCGTGGGCCGTCTCGCCCGACGGTGACGCGACGCGCGTTGAAGACCGCCTGCGCAATGGTGCACGGCCGGTAATCGCACGCATCGTCGACGGACGCGCACGTCTGGACCTTCGCAGTGTTCTCGCCCACCACGACGCGCCGCTTACGGACGCGGTCGTTGCCGCGCTTGCCGCAGGCGCGGCTTGACCACCCGTCCCGCCGTCTTTCTCGACCGCGACGGCATCCTCATGGAAGACCGTCACTATGTGCGCCTTCCCAGGGACGTCGTGCTTGTGCCCGGAGCCGCCGACGCGGTGCGGCGGTTGAACGAAGCCGGGGTGGCAGCGGTGGTCATTACCAACCAGGCGGGTATCGCGCGCGGGCTGATCACGGATGAGGAGTATGCGGCCGTGCGCGCTCGCCTCGATGCGCTACTGGCGGACGCGGGCGCCCGACTCGACGCGACGTACCACTGCCCGCACCATCCGGAGTTCACCGGCCCCTGCGACTGCCGCAAGCCCGGCACGGCGAACCATCGCCGTGCCATAGCCGACCTGGCGCTCGACAGCAGTCGGCTGGCCTTCGTCGGCGATCGATGGCATGATGTCGTGCCTGCACGAACACTCGGCGGTATTGCGATTGTGGTCGCGTCGCCCGAAACACCGCCGGATGAACTGCAGGGCGCACGGGAGGAAGGACGAGCGCGGGTTGCGCCGAGCATGAAGGATGCGATCGACATCATCCTCGGGCAGTGGGGACTGGACGCAGGCGTTACATGACGCGCCACATGACGCGCCGCATCGCGGTGCTCGCCTCCGGCGGCGGGAGCAATCTTCAGGCAATCCTGGAGTATTTCGCGCGGGCGCCGGAAGCGTCGGCCGGAGAGATTGCGCTCGTCGCCAGTGATCGCGTCGCGGCGGGAGCGCTCGCGCGTGCGCGAGCGCGCGGCGTGCCCGCGTACTCCTGCGTTCCGGACGCGATCGGCGCCCTGCTGGAGGAGCATGACATTGAACTGGTCGCGCTCGCCGGATATCTGCGCTTCATTCCTCGTGCTGTGACGGACCGGTATGCTGGCAGGATCGTGAATATTCATCCCGCATTGCTGCCGGCGTTCGGCGGCGCGGGGATGTATGGCCGCCGTGTGCACGAAGCCGTCGTGCAGTCCGGTGTGACACGCAGTGGCGCGACGGTGCACTTCGTGAACGACGAATACGATCGCGGCGCTATCATCGCGCAGCGATCGGTACCCGTATTTCCTGACGATACGGCGGACACGCTCGCGACACGCGTGCTGGCGGCCGAGCATGCGCTCTACCCTCCCGTGCTCGCGTCCCTGGCTGCGGGTGAGATTTCCCTCGACGCCAACGGACACGTTGTGCACCAGCGCCCACAGCCCCAACTCCTGCCATAGTGCCTGTCGCTCTTCTTTCCGCGTCGGACAAGTCGGGCATCGTGCCCTTCGCGCGCGATCTCGCCGCGCTCGGATGGAGCCTTGTTTCCACCGGTGGCACGGCACGCGCACTGCGCGAAGCCGGCCTCGCCGTTCGCGATGTCAGTGATCTGACTGGCTTTCCCGAGATGCTCGATGGTCGCGTGAAGACGCTGCATCCGAAGGTGCATGGCGGCCTGCTGGCACGACGCGACGTGCCCGAGCACATGACCGCGCTCGGCGAACAGGCGATTGAACTGATCGACCTCGTCGCGGTGAACCTGTATCCGTTCCGCGAGACGGCGGCGCGGCGCGATGTGCAGGACGAAGATGTCATCGAACAGATCGACATCGGTGGCCCTTCGATGCTGCGCTCTGCGGCGAAGAACTTCGAGTCGGTCTACGTCGTTGTGGATCCGGCCGACTACGCGCAGGTGCTCGCCGCGCTGCGGGCGGGTGAGGAAGACGTCACGCTGCGACGTCGGTTGGCGGAGAACGCGTTCGCGCACACGGCGGCGTACGACGCGGCGATTGCTGGCTGGTTTGCGGCGCGGCGTGGCGAACGCTTCCCCGAACGCGTGACGTTGGCGCTCGAGCGCGCGCAGCCGCTACGCTATGGGGAGAATCCCGACCAGCACGCGGCGTTTTACGTTGAACGCCCGGGCGCCGGCCTCTCCGGCCTCAAGCAGCGCGGGGGGAAGGAGCTTTCCTTCAACAACCTCCTGGACCTCGACGGCGCGCTGCTCGCGACCGATCCGTTCGGTGACGAACCCGCCTGCGCCATCGTGAAGCACACGACTCCATGCGGGTTGGCGGTCGGCGCCAGTGCGCTTGATGCGTACCAGCGCGCCCTGGCGTGCGACCCGGTGTCTGCATTTGGCTCCGTCATCGCGTTCACCGTTCCGGTGGATGCCGCGACGGCGGAGGCCGTGTCGAGCCTCTTTGTCGAGTGCATCGTCGCCCCTTCGTTCCTGAGCGAGGCCGTCGAGATCCTCGTGCGAAAAAAGAACTTGCGCGTGCTCGAGGGAGCCGCCCGTCCGAACAGGCACGCGCTCGACTGGAAGCGTGTGCGTGGTGGCATGCTCGCGCAGGATCGCCCGGCCGCACAGGTGACCGAGACTGAGTGGAAGGTCGTGACGAAGCGCCAGCCGACGCGCGAGGAACAGCGCGATCTCATTTTCGCGTGCAAGGCCGTGGGCAGCGTGAAGTCCAACGCAATCGTGCTGGTGCGTGACGGTGCGACGATCGGCATTGGTGCGGGACAGATGTCGCGCGTAGACGCC
>JBKJKH010000529.1:0-2886 GCA_046597595.1 Gemmatimonadaceae bacterium | reverse complement strand
CGCGTACGTCAGGAGGTCGAGGTTGACGACGCGCACCTGCGGCTCCCTTGCAAGCAGCCATCGGATGAAGTTCGATCCGATGAAACCTGCTCCGCCGGTGACGAGCACCGTTGCGGGCGCGAACGGCGTGGTCACCGCACGCCCGCGGCGCGTGTCGAATCCAGATACTCGGGAAGCACGCCTTCACGTCGTGCCAGCTCGTCAAGCGTCGGCAACCGGCGGTCTTTCTCCGAAAGAATTGGATCGCGAACCGGCCAGGTGATGCCGAGCCCGGGATCATCCCATCGCACGCCGCAATCCCTGGCGGCATCGTACAGGGTATCGCACTTGTAAACGACCTCGGCCACTTCGCTCAGGGCGCAGAGGCCGTGCGCGAAGCCCGGCGGGAGCCATAACGCACTTGGCGGCGTGTCGCGCAACACGGTCCCGTACCATTTCCCGAACGTGGGGGATCCGCGCCGGACGTCGAGCGCCACGTCGTAGACCTCGCCGTAAACCACCGACACCAGTTTTCCCTGCGGCATTCCCGACTGGAAATGCAATCCACGAATCACGCCGCGGTGCGATCGCGACCGATTTTCCTGCATCCATTGCGTCGGTAGACCGTGCGCACGCCACCGCTCTTCGTTGTACATCTCGGTGAAGAACCCGCGCGCATCCTCAAACACTTGCGGCTCCACGAGCAGGACGCCCGGAAGCTCCGTCTCCTCGATTTTCATCCTCTGCGCCGCGCCTCCGCACCTGCGTCGCGCATGGCAACGAGTGCCGTCCCCGGTTTCTCTTCGCGAGCGATGCGTGCGAGCGTCTTCCCGTACTCTGTTTGACGGAGCGGATGAGCCAGCCGATCGAGTTGCGTGGCGTCGATATAACCCATGCGGAATGCGACTTCCTCGATCGAGCCGATCAATAGTCCTTCGCGCGCTTCCAGTGCATGAATGAAGTCGCCCGCTTCGTGCAGCGACTCATGCGTCCCCGTGTCGAGCCATGTCATGCCACGACCCATCAGGTTTACCTGCAGGCGCCCTTCCCGGAGATAGCGGCGATGCAGGTCTGTGATCTCCAGTTCGTTCCGCGCGGAAGGACGAAGTTCGCCGGCAAATTGCACGACCTCATTGTCGTAGAAATAGAGCCCTGGAATCGCAAAGGGAGACTTGGGGGTGGATGGCTTTTCCTCGACTCCAATAACCCGTCCATCGGCATCCATTTCGAGCACTCCATACTCCTCCGGGTTTCTTACGCGATACCCGAAGATCGTGGCGCCGGCCGTCTCCTGCGCCGCGCGTTGGAGGACGGCACCCCAACCTTCGCCGTGAAAGAGGTTGTCGCCGAGCACGAGGCAGCACGCGTCGCTCCCGATGTGCCCCGCGCCCAGGATGAACGCCTGGGCAATGCCTTCCGGCCTGGGTTGCACCGCGTAAGTGATTTCAAGGCCGAGCTCGCTGCCATCGCCGAGGAGGTGGCGAAAGCGCGGAAGGTCATCTGGGGTCGAGATGACAAGAATTTCCCGCAACCCGGACAACATGAGCGTGGAAAGCGGGTAGTACACCATCGGCTTGTTGTAGACAGGCAGCAGCTGTTTGCTCACCGCCAGGGTGAGAGGGTGCAACCTGGTTCCTGAACCACCCGCGAGAAGTAGGCCCTTCATCCGGCTAGCCTGATGGAGCAGATTATGGGTAAGTCGGTGTGGCGAGCAGTCTTCCCTGCCGACCGGTCGTCTCGGTCAGGGTGGTCGAATGCGTCAGGTGGCGCTATTACCTGGACCACATCTAGCGCCGCGGCGTTCGTCCCGCAACTTCGTTCATTGATATCTCAGCTCTCATGATGGATTTCAGGACCCTCAGGCGCGCCTTCAGTCTCGCCTGCGCGGCAGTTGTCTTTGCGGCAGCCGGCGCGCGCGCGCAGCAGCCCGTCCCGCCGCAGCCGCTGCCTCCGACACAGCAGCCACCTCCCGGTGGTATCTCGTCGGGGTTGCAACAGCAGCTGTTGCAAAGTGGACTGACCCCTGACCAGATCCGCGAGCGCCTGATTCGCGGCGGCTACTCGCCAAATCTTCTCGACCAGTACATGCCGGGCTCGCGCGCGCGTCCAACGGATTCCCTCCCGTCCGCCGACGTCCTGACGGCCATGCGATTGCTTGTGCAGGCCGCGCCTTCGGATACGCTTCTCTCGAGGGATTCACTCGCCTTGGCGAATGACTCGACGGGTGAGGTCCTTCTCGATACGCTGAAAGGCCCTTCGGGAGCACGGCCGCTTAAGATTTTTGGGCTCGACCTGTTCCGCCGGAACACTTCCCAGTTCGATGCGACGCAGGGCGGACCGGTGGATGCGAGTTATCGCGTGGGTCCGCGCGACGTCATTGTGCTTCTCGTGACTGGCGGAGTGGAGTTCTCACATGCGCTGGAAGTCACGCGCGACGGTTTCGTCGTCGTGCCGCAGGTCGGTCAGATTTTCGTCAATAGTCTCACCCTCGGACAGGTCGAGGATGTCATGTATCGCGAGCTGTCTCGACGCTACTCGGGACTGTCGCGATCAGCCGGTGCAACCACGAAGCTGTACGTGACGATTGGCCGCACGCGCACCAATCAGGTGTTCGTGATTGGCGACGTGCGTTCGCCCGGCAGTTACCAGGTTTCGGCGACTGGCACGGCGCTGACCGCGCTGTATCGGGCCGGTGGACCTTCGGAGAACGGTTCCATGCGTTCGGTGGAGATCCGCCGGAGCGGGCGCACGGTTGGCGCGCTCGACCTGTACGACTATCTCCTCCGCGGTGATGCCAGCCGGGATGTACGGCTCGAAAACGGCGACGTGGTGTTCATTCCTGTGCACTTGAGTCGCATCGTGATCGTCGGCGAGATCGTGCGCCCCGGCATCTATGAGATGCGCCCG
>JBKJKH010000351.1:0-2986 GCA_046597595.1 Gemmatimonadaceae bacterium | reverse complement strand
CCATAGGCTCTCCGGTTTCATAAGGGACTTTCGGGACATGACACTAGCGCGGAGAGGGTAGCGCGCTGGTCGCGTCGGAAACAAGAGCACACCACTCCGGCGCGGCCCCGCGACGCGGAAACGCGTTGCACCATCCGTACGCTATCGCGCGAGCAGAGGGAGGGTCGCGCAGATATGTCGGCAACTCGTGCGCGAGCGAGCCGCCGCGCACGCCGGTCTCGAGCTCCACCGCATTCGACTCCACGCCCTCTTCTGCGGCGCGGGATGAGAGGGGGTCGTCGAGATCGCGCAGGTTCAACCATCGCTGGACAACCGACGGGCGGGGAAGGGAGGTTCCGCCCTCGCCCAGCATGAGCTGGCGCACTGCCGGGACGCCAAGCATTGAGCCCAGCGTAATCCAGCGCCGCACGTCGGGCGCGCTTGTGCCAGGCGGAGCGCGATAGCCCTCGAGATATCCGTAGGTGACGAGCGCGCCAAAGCTATGCGACACGAGAATTACAGGTCGTCCCTCGCGCGCTGCGTGCCCCAGAGCGGTAGCGACTCTCTCCTCCGCTCCGCAGCGCTTCCACAGATCCCCGGCGAAAAGCAGGTCGCCCAACAGCGCCCGTGCCGCGTCACCGTTCACCGAATCCACGGCACTCGCAGCAAAACCCAGAAATCCGCGTGCGGCGTTCCAGAATTCCTGGCTACCGCCGCGCCGTTCCCAGCGTTCTCTCGAGCGGGGGTTGGCCTCGTGGTACTGGCAGCCCTCCTCGGAGCGGGGGTCGAGCACGTCAGCATACCAGACGAGTCGGACATCACCGTCCTGGAACAGCGAGTCCGTAACCGGCAGGTTAAGCCCCGCCTCGAGGGAGCGCTGCAGTTCCCGACGAAGCGCGCTTGTGTCACGGCCGAGCTGGCCTCGGCCGTGGACGAGGAGAATTATTGGGCGTGCGGACGGGGGCGCCGGATCGTGGAATGCAAGCGCCGCTGCGGCCAGAAGTTCCAGAAGCATTAATCTTGATACCCGGGTGACGTGCGCCCGATTCATGCGCAGAATCGCCCCGATCCTCTTCGCAAGCTTTCTGAAAGACTTGCCTTCGGTTTCACGCGATCGCACCGATATTCGAACACAGGTCACGAGCGACCCTCGCGTCTCGTACGAACGTCGGCCACGACCGAACCGCTTTCGCTACATCAGCTTGACGCCGTGAATTCTCCTGTCGCAGCCGTCGATGAAATTGGCGCGTCATTCGACCGCATCGCGTGGCTTGCTGCCGACGCGCTGGCTGCGCCCATAGCCTGTATTTCCTTCACTGGCGAAGTGCGCCAGTACTGCATCGGACTCAGCGGCCTCTCCTCCGCGCCAGAATACATGCGCGAGGCTTCGGCACTTTTCCATGCAACGGGGCGAGGAGAGTTATTTGCCGTGACGGATGCCGCGCGCGAGGAACGATTCGCGCCGCTGGCCGCGGTCACCGCGCTCGGAATACGCGGATACATGGGCCATCCACTCACGACTCGCGATGGCAGTATCGTCGGCACGCTGTGCGTGGCCGACACCTCGGCGAGAGAATGGTCCGCGCGCGATCGGGAACGCCTGACGCATCTCGCTGGCACCTGCTCAACAGAAGTCGCGCTTCGCGCTGCGATCTGTGATGATGACAGGAAGAAAGGTGGCGCGGTCGAAGCGAGCGGCAGCTACGCCCTTCAAACAGACGCCATCCTTGATATCGCGCTCGACGCCGTCATCACGGTCGATCATCAGGGCATCGTGCTCGGCTTCAATCGCTCTGCGGAGGCCATGTTCGGTATATCCCGCGATCGCGTGCTCGGCGAACCGATGGTAGAGGTGATCATTCCACCGGCATCGCGAGCAGCGCATCGGGCGGGCTTCGCGCGTGCCGTTCAGTCAGGCGAAAGCAGAATACTGGGTCAGCGCCTGGAGCTGATGGCACAGCGTGCGGACGGTGCGGAATTTCTGGCCGAGCTCGCGATCGACCGGCTGCCAGTGGAAGGTCCGCCGGTTTTCACGGCATTTATCCGCGATCTCACGGACCGGGTCCGCGCCGATGCGGCGATCAAGGAAAGCGAACGCCGCTTTCGCCAGTTGACCGACAACCTCCGCGAGGTCTTCTGGCTAGGATCAGCCGAAGGAAGGGCGCTCTACCTCAGTCCCGCATACGAAGCAATCTGGGGACGCCCGGCGAGCGACCTCATCGGCGGTCATACGCAGTTTCTCGACACGGTGCACGCCGATGATCGTGGGCGAGTTCGCGCTGCACTTGCGGAAGCGGCTGCGGGGGGACGGTACGACATCGAATACCGGATAGTCAGGCCAAACGGTGCCATCCGCTGGATCCACGACCGCGCGTTCCCCGTTCACGATGAGCAGGGCGCTATGATCCGTCTCGCTGGCCTCGCGGAGGACGTAACCGCACGCCGCGCGTCGGACCTCGCGATGCGCGAGAGCGAACTGCTGTTCCGCACACTTACGGAAAACTCCGACGAAGTCGTGCGCATACTCAATTCGGACTTGACCACCCGGTATGCGAGCCCGTCGCTCAAGCGAGTGCTCGGTTACGATCCCGAGGAAGAACTCAGCAAGTCGTCGCTCGAGCACATCCATCCCGACGACGTGGAGCGGGTCGTGTCGTCGATGAGGGCCGTGCTTCGCGCGGCGAATTGCAGCGAGCGTGAAACCTACCGGTATCGTCATGCCGACGGCCGATACCGCATCATTGAAACCACGGTCACGAACCTTATCGAGAATCCCGTCGTCGAGGGTATTGTCTGCAACACACGGGACATCACCGAGCATGTCGAAGCAGTGCGGGCGGTGCGCGAGAGCGCCGCGCGGCTCGAGCGAATCACCGCCAACGTGCAGGGGGTCGTGTTTCAGCTGCTGGTGGGTCAGGACCAGCGCATCGCGTTCCCATATGTCAGTGACGCGGCGCGCACCATGTTCGGCATCGATCCCGATCGCGCGGCGGCCGACCCACGCGTG
>JBKJKH010000266.1:0-4376 GCA_046597595.1 Gemmatimonadaceae bacterium | reverse complement strand
TGGTGGAGCGCCGTGGCGCGCCTCCCGAACAGGTGACGGCGATTACGGACGACAGCCGCGCCGTTGTGCCCGGTGGGTTGTTCATCGCGGTACGAGGGAGCGCCCGTGACGGACATGAGTTCCTCGCAGCTGCGGGACAGCAGGGTGCCGCCGCCGCCATCGTTGAAGATGCGGACGCGACGACGCTGCCAGCGCTGGTCGTACGCGAAGGGCGGCGCGCTGCCGCAGTGGCCGCTGCCGCGTTTTTCGGAGAGCCTGCACGGCGATTAACGCTGATCGGCGTGACGGGGACAAATGGCAAGACGACGGTCGTCAACATCCTGCGTCACCTGCTCGACAGTCGCGATGCGCCCGCCGCATCGCTCGGCACCCTTGGGATCCTCGTCGGGAGCGCCGGACGTGTGCTCGCGGGCGGGCAGGGGCTGACGACGCCTGGGCCCGTCGAGCTCCAACGCGTGTTGCGCGCACTGGTCGACGAGGGCGTGCGCTCGGTGGCCATGGAAGTGTCATCGCACAGCCTCGAGCAACAGCGCATTGAGGGTTTACGGTTTCATGTCGCGGTCTTCACGAATTTCACGCGTGACCATCTCGATTATCATCGCACGATGGAAGCGTACTTCGGCGCAAAGGCGATGTTGCTCGATTACCTCGCCCCTGGTGGGCAGGTGATCATCAATGCGGATGACGAGGCGTGGCAGAATCTTCCGGACGGGCATTCCACCACGACCTTCGGGGTCAGGGAAGGCGCGGACATTCATGCACGAGTCCCGTACTACACGCCCCGGGGCAGTGAATTCGGGCTGCGCATTTTCGGGGAGGACCACGCGGTCCGGCTGCCGCTCATCGGTGATTTCAACGTGGCAAATGCCGCTGCCGCCGCCGCCGCCGCGTGGCGCGCCGGTGTGCCGTCCGCCGACATTGCGGTGCGTATCGGCACGGTTCCGCAGGTGCCGGGACGGCTCGAGATGGTGCTTGAAACCCCGACCGTGCTGCGCGACTATGCGCACACCCCCGATGCACTCGAACGCGCGCTCATGGCCGTACGCCCTTTTGCGACCGGCAAGCTCATTGTCGTCTTCGGCTGTGGCGGCGACCGGGACCGTGGCAAGCGGCCGGAGATGGGCCGCATCGCGGAGGAGTTGGCCGATGTGGTGGTGATGACCAGTGACAACCCGCGCACCGAAGATCCTGAGCGCATCCTCGACGATATTGAGGCGGGCATGCGGCGCCGTGAACACCTCCGCATCGAGGACCGGCGCGAGGCCATCGCTGCGGCACTCGCGCGGGCGGGCGATCACGACGTCGTGCTGCTCGCCGGAAAAGGACATGAGACGTACCAGATTCGCGGAACCGAAACGCTGCCCTTCGATGAGAGACAGATCGTGGACGACCTGGCGCGGGAGATGACGGCTCGATGAGTGATGCGTTCTGGACACTGGCGCGTGCCGCCGATGCGATCGGGGATCTCGCCTCGGGCAATCCGCCACGTGATGACCGCGCGCTGCGCACGATCACGACTGACACGCGCGCACTGCAGGAAGGCGACCTGTTCGTGGCGCTCGTCGGCGAGAAATTCGACGCCCACAATTTTCTTGCCGAGGCTGTCGGGCATGGCGCTGCGGCCCTTGTCGTGAATGATGCGCGCCGCGCGGCGGGACTTGGCATCCCGGTCATCGAAGTGCGCGACACGCTCGCCGCACTTGGCCGGCTTGGCCGCTACCGTCGCCGCGCGTGGGCACGCCCGGTGATTGCCGTCGCCGGTTCAAGCGGGAAGACGAGTACCAAGGAACTGCTCCGTGCCGCGCTCAGTGGAAGGCTCGTAGTGCACGCGACCGCGGCAAATCTCAACAACCAGATTGGCGTCCCGCAGACGCTGCTTGCCCTTCCCGAGGGGGCAGACGTCGCGGTGGTGGAGATCGGCACCAACATGCCGGGTGAAATTGCCCTGCTGCGCGCGATCGTCGAGCCGGATATCGTGGTGATCACTTCGATCGGCGAAGAGCATCTCGAGGGACTGGGCGATCTCGAGGGCGTCATGCGTGAAGAATTGGCTGCGCTGGATGGCGTTGCCGTTGCCATCACGCCGGCCGCGCAGCCCGAGATCGCCGAGCGCGCACAGGTCCGGGCGAAGCGTATCGTGAGTGCGGGCCTCGATTCCGGCACCATGCAGCCCGGGAAGTGGGGGATCGAAGCCGACGGGACCGGATGGCTCGAGATGGATGGCGTGACGGTGAAGCCGCCCCTGCTCGGCGCACACAACCTGCGCAATGCGATGCTGGCTCTTGCCGCGGCGCGCGAATGCGGAGTCAGCATGGAGGATGCCGCACGCGGCATTGCCGCGATGCCGACACCGTCCATGCGCGCGGCCGCCACGCCAATGGGCCGCGCGCTCGTGATCAACGACGCGTACAATGCCAACCCGCCGTCCACCCGGGCTGCGCTCGAACTGCTGGAGTTGGCCGGCCGCGGTCGCCAGCGCGCGGCCGTGCTCGGCACAATGCTCGAACTCGGTACCCATGGTGACCGACTCCACCGCGAGATCGCGGAGTTGGCGTGCCGATCGCCGATCGAGGTCGTGAGTGGGGTCGGTGAGATGGGTCGCGCCCTGCGCGAGGCCGCGAAGGGAGACACGCGCGTAGTGACGGCTGATGACCTCGATGCACTGTGGGCTTTGCTGGAACCAAAGCTTGCGCCAGATGCGCTGGTGCTCCTCAAGGGTTCGCGAGGGATGAAGCTGGAGCGGCTCATGCCGAAGCTCGAGGCGTGGAGTCAACGCAACAGCAGCTGACCCGTTATTGACCGTGCTGGCTGCGGTGTAACTTTCCGATCCTCGCTGCCTTCCCCTCTCGGCCAGTCACGTTGCTATACCACTTCCTTGTTCCGCTGACCGACAAGTTCTCGTATTTCCGGCTGTTCAACTACATCACGTTCCGTGCGGCCGGCGCGGCGGTCACCGCGTTGCTCCTGGCGTTCATCATCGGGCCGATCATCCTGCGCGCGCTGCGCAATGCTGCCGTGAATCAGGTGGTGCGCGAAGGAACACCCGACTCGCATCTCGGCAAGGGCACGACGCCGACGATGGGTGGCCTGATTGTTATCATCGCAACGATCGTCCCGACGCTGCTCTGGGCGAAGTTGAACAACCGCTACGTGTGGGTTGCGATGATCGTCATGGCGTGGATGGGCACGATTGGCTTTCTCGACGATTATCTGAAGCTGAAGCAGAAGCGGGAAGGGAAGAAGAACGAAGGCCTGGTGGAGCGGTACAAACTTGCGGGGCAGGTCACCATCGGTGTCGCGCTCGGCTTGTATCTCTGGCTCCTTCCGTTGACGCCGTTGCCAGGGGCCTCGACGACCTTGCCGTTCTACAAATACGTGCTCGTCGTACCGATGGCGGCGTGGATGGCGATTCTCTATGTGCCGTGGGTGACGTTCGTGCTGACCGGCACGAGCAACGCCGTGAATCTCACTGATGGACTCGATGGCCTGGCGGCAGGGCTGACGTCGATCAGCGCCGTGACGTTCGCGATCTTCGCGTACGTGGCGGGCCGCATCGACACGAGCTCGTACCTCGGCATCTACTACCTGCGCGGCGCGGGTGAACTGACTGTCTTCTGCATCGCGATCTTCGCAGCCTGCATCGGATTTCTCTGGTACAACGCGTATCCGGCGCAGGTGTTCATGGGAGATACCGGGTCGCTGGCGCTCGGCGGCGCGCTCGGGGCTGTCGCCATTCTTCTCAAGAGCGAATTTCTGCTCCTCATCGTCGGAGCCGTGTTTGTTGTGGAGACGGCCTCGGTCATTGCGCAGCGTGTAGTCTTCAAGGTCCGGAAGCGCCAGCACGGCCTGGAGTACGCACAGCAGAATCGATTATTTCTGCGAGCGCCTTTGCATCATCATCTCGAGGTGAAGGGATGGCCGGAAGCGCAGGTGGTCGTGCGCTTCTGGATCCTCGGAATTCTCTTTGCATTCCTCGCGCTGAGCACGTTGAAGCTGCGTTGAGTGCCGCCGGGGAGATCGCTGTCATCGGTCTGGGCCGCAGCGGATCCGCCGCCGCGCGCCTGCTCGCGCGCGAGGGCAAGCGCCTGTACGCGTCCGACGCGTCGACCGGCGAGGCTGCGCTGGCTGCAGCAGCCGCATTACGAGAATCCGGGATAGACGCGGAGGCCGGCAGGCACGACCTCGAGCGCATCGCTCGTGCGACGCTCGTGGTCGTGTCGCCAGGTGTTCCTCCGGAAGCCGCGCCGCTGTTGGCCGCACGTGAGGCTGGCGTCCCGATCGTGAGCGAGATCGAGATCGCGCTGCGCTATCTGCCGTCCACTCGCGCCATTGCCGTCACCGGGACCAACGGCAAGACCACGACGACCGCGCTGATC
>JBKJKH010000209.1:0-8415 GCA_046597595.1 Gemmatimonadaceae bacterium | reverse complement strand
GGAGAATGCGTGAAGACCGCGGAACGATACTGCGGGCCCACGTCTCCGCCCTGCTGGTCCTTCGTAGTGGGATCGTGCGTGCCGAAGAAGATCTCGAGGATCTCCCGGTACGAGATCGCAGACGGGTCGAACGACACCTGAATGACCTCTGCGTGCCCTGTCTTCTTTCCACAAACCTGTTCGTACGTAGGGTTCTTGACGTGGCCGCCTGCATAGCCGGAAACCACCTTCTTCACGCCCTTCACTTCGAGAAACACGGCTTCGGTGCACCAGAAGCAGCCTCCCCCAATCGTGGCCAGCTCAATCGCGTTCGACGACATCAACAGACTCCATCAAGAGACACGCGGTGAACCGCAGCTCACCGCATCAGTTTTGGAATTTCGGCAACCAGCGTCCACAGCCCCAAGCCTGCCATGACCAGCGCCACGACGGCACCGGCGAGCAACAGCACCCGGGAATGGCGGTAATCGCCGACGACGCGGCGGTCGCGCGAAGCGACCAGCATCGTCCCGAGGGAAAGTGGAAGAATCAGGCCGTTGATCGCGCCGACGAGGATCAACGTCTTCACCGGCCGGCCCAGCAGCAGGAACACGGCCGTCGAAACAACCATGAAACCCACGACTACCGCTCTCCAGTTCCCGGAAACGACCGTTCCGAATGTCTTGAGAAACGAGACCGATGTGTACGCAGAGCCCACAACAGATGTGATCGCCGCTGACCACATGACGATGCCGAAGATGCGGTACCCTACTTCGCCCGTCGCGTGCCGGAAAACAGACGCCGGCGGATTGGCAGGGTCGAGTGCAAGCCCCTGGGAGACGACGCCGAGCGCCGCCAAAAAGAGCGCGATGCGCATCAATGAAGCGACACCAATAGCGGTCAACGCAGAATTCGTGACACGTGGCAGCGAGGCCGTTCCCATGATGCCCGCATCAAGTAGCCGGTGTGCTCCGGCGAACGTGATGTATCCGCCTACAGTTCCACCAACGAGCGTTACCACCGCGAGGCTGTTGATCTTGACGGGCGCGACGCTTCGAAGCACCGCCTCACCGAGCGGCGGATTGGACGCGATGGCGACGTACACCGTGAGCGCAATCATCAGGAAGCCGAGCGCGAGCGCAAAGCGATCCATGGCCTGTCCCGCTTCCTTCACGAGAAAAAGGCCTATCGCGATCAACGCGCTGATGATCGCGCCTGCCGCGACCGGGATTCCGAACATCACGTTCATCCCAAGTCCCGCGCCTGCGACGTTCCCGATGTTGAAGGCGAGGCCGCCGAGTGCCACGAGCAGCGCGAGAAAGTGGCCGAGTCCCGGAACGACGACGTTGGCGACATCCTGGGCGGGTCGCTCCGCAACGGCAATCACGCGCCAGATGTTGACTTGCGCGCCGAGATCGAAGAGTACGGAGAGCAGGATGGCGAACCCCATGCTCGCGCCAAGCTGCTCGGTGAAGACCGCCGTCTGGGTGAGAAACCCGGGGCCGATGGCAGACGTCGCCATGAGGAACGCCGCGCCGAGGAGCGCGCGACGCACCCCGGCGTCAGCGCGGTGCTGTAACACGCACGCTCTCGGCACCATCCGGCCATGTGCCCCGAAGAAACACGTCGATCACCTCGAAGAAAATCGGAACGCCGTCGAGCCACGGTGCGTGACCAGCACCCGCGATCACGAGCAGCTTCGCATCTGGAAGTCGGCGCGCCCACTCCCGCCCCGCCCCGATGGGGGAGATGGGGTCAACCTCTCCATGGACAATGAGCGTTGGCACGCGAGCATGCATCGCCTGCGAGCGCCAATTCCATTGTCCGTTGGCTGCTGAAGTGTATCGCCAGAAGATCGCGGAGCGCGACGGCCACTCGCTGGCAAATGCACACGGATCGTCCTTGAGACGCGCACCAAGATCTGGATCTCCCATGATCGCCGGCATCACGCGCGCGAACAGGTCCATGCGACAGAAGGCCGCGGGGTCGTTGGCTTCGGCCCCTGCTCTCCGCATCGACGCGAGCGCCGCCAGCGCGAAGGTGTCGGGGCGTTGCCTGGCCGTGAGCCTGTGTGTGTACTTCGTTGCCGCAACCGGGCGGAGGGGACCGATCATCACCGAGCGCGTCACGCGATCGGGGTACTGAGCCGCATACAGCGCTATCACCGCGCCATAGTAGGCGCTGCCAACGAGCGCGAAACGGCTCAGGCGAAGGTGCTTCCGCAACGCTTCGATGTCCGCGACGTCGCGAATCCATCCATACCGCTGAGAGTCTGCCGGTGACGTCGAGCCGCCGCGGCCACGGGGGTCGTAGAAAACGACCGTCCGATCGATGCTGAGCGCCTGCAGGCTGCGCTCCATCCATGATGCGAGCGGAACGATCACGGTGTCGCGCCCGGTGCCGTGCACGACATATCGCAACCTGACACCGTCGCTCGCCGGTGCGCTCAACGTGTCCTGTGCGCTGAGCGCAGTCCCGCCCCATGCAATCGCGCCGCATGCAATCGCGCCGAGCAGCGCGATGGTGAACGCGCGCTTCACGGCAGCTCCACGTCCACGGCCAGCAGTGTCCGCAGCAGCACGTTTGCGGCGTTCTCGATGTCCTTCGGTCGCGAGAACTCTTTCGGCGCGTGGCTGATGCCCCCCACGCTCGGCACGAAGATCATTCCGACAGGGCCGAGCCGTGTCATATCCTGCGCATCGTGTCCCGCACCGCTGGGCATCCGCCGCGTCGAGAGACCGAGCGCCCGTGCCTCGCGCTCGATGACGGTGCGCAAGCGTGGATCCGTCGGCGCTGGCGTGTTGACGTTGATGTCCTTGAACGAGAAGGACGTCCCGCTGTCGCGTCCGATGCGCGTTGCTTCCGAACGAATCTTCGCGAACAGCCTCGTGATCTTTGCCGCGCTGAGGTCGCGCAGTTCGAGCGAGAGCACGACGGTCCCCGGGATGACGTTAGGCGCGCCCGGTGAAGCCTGCAGGCGACCCACGGTGCCGACCTGACGGCCTGGTTCGCTCGTTACCACCCGGTTCACCGCCTGGATGAAGCGCGCGGCGGCGAGCATCGCATCCTGCCGGCGATTCATCGGCGTGCTGCCCGCGTGATTCGCGAATCCCCGGATGGTGACATCCCACCAGTTGATCCCGACGATGCCTTCAACCACGCCAATGTCGATGCGTGCTTCATCGAGTATGGCGCCCTGTTCGATGTGCAATTCGAGATATGCCGCGATATCGCCACGCTTTCGGCGCATCCCGTCGAGCGCGGAGGGGTCGCCACCGAGGAAGACGATGCCTTCGCGAATCGTCTTGCCGCTTCTACTCACGAGCTCGAGTTCGCGCGCCTGAAAATCCCCACTCATCGCCCGGCTGCCGATCAAGCCACCTTCCTCGTTCTGGAAGATGACCACTTCGAGCGGATGTCGGGTGACGACACCATGCTCGTGCAGTGTGCGTGCGACTTCGATCGCACCCATGGATCCGACGTCCCCGTCGTAATTCCCGCCTTCAGGAACGGAGTCGATGTGGGATCCGAAGAGCAGGGGCGGCCGCGACGCGTCAGTGCCTGCGCGCCGGCCGATGATGTTCCCGACGACGTCGACATGCGGATCAAGTCCGGCGTCTCGCATGAGCTCGCTCGCCCAACGATGCGCGGCGAGGTTCGCGTTGGAGTATGCGAGGCGGGAGACGCCGCCCTGCGGGTTCCGGCCGAATTCCGAGAGCTTTTCGATCGACTGGTTGAGGCGTGTGCCGTTCACTCGTGGCGGCACGGACGTGGCCCGGCGCCCGAACATCAGGGCGCGAAACGAACTGGGCAGCAGAAATCCGGCCCCCAGGGACATTCGAACGAATTCGCGACGATGCATGTGCAAAAGTGCAGAAATGCCCGCTAGGCGTCAACGCAAACGGGCGCGGCCCTTGCAAGCTTGATAGGCGGAAATACAGCCGAACACTTGAACAACCGGGACGGGGAATTGGCCGAGATTCGCATAGAGCCGAAGCACGGAAGCAGGGCGTGGGTATGGGCGGTCCTGGCCATCGTCGCCCTTGCGGCGATCGGGTATTTTCTGCTGAATCAGGACGTCCTTCGACTGGGAGCTTGATCATGGGTCGGGATGAGAAGGAACGCCTCGCGCGCGATGCGGCCGGCATCGGCCCGCACGTGCCTCTCGGCGTGCGGCTCTTCCGCATGCACGAGCTGAAGGACTGGCGGGTTGCCAAGGGCGAGCCCGACGTGCGCGGTTGGGATGTGAAGACCATCGCCGGAAAATCGATCGGGAAGATCGTGGACCTGCTGGTCGATCCTACGAGGGGTGAGGTGGTGATGCTGGAGATCCGCCTCGACGAAGGCGGAAACGACCACACGCTGGCGCCAATCCGGGCCGCGCAGTTCGATCGCGCGAACAAAGTGGTGAATCTCGACAGCAGTGACGTGCAGAGCCCATCAGCGCCGTCCCTCACCGAGACCGAGACGCACAAGTCGCTGGCGGCTACGCTGCCACGGCCCCGCCGCGTGGTGATTCCCGAGACGCCGGATCAGCCTCGGCCCTAGCAGGTTGCTGAGAAGGTGATGCTTGACGCAGGCGGCCACGCTGCAATCCTCAACTTTTGTGCGACCTGTTAACGCAGACTCAGGCTTAGTAATCAAGGGATGGACGGGACAACGCGGACGAACGCGGACACTAGCAGGCTTACGCGGACCTCCCGCCGTTCAATCCGCGCGCGTTCCGCTTGTGTCCGCGTCTCTTGTCCGCGTTGGCCAACCGTTACCTGATGAATGCACGCATCGTAATTGAGCCGCAGGATGGCGAGGTCCGCCTCACGGTCCTCGAATCCTTTCTCGCGGGCGCGGTGCCCACAAGGGCGAGCATTGCTCACTCGTTAGGCATTTCTCCGGACGCCGCAGGCGCGTCGTTCGAGCGACTCGCTCTCGGCCGCGCGTTCGTCCTCGTCCCCGGAACGCACGAGCTGCTCATGGCGGCACCATTCGCTGCGCGTCCGTCGGGCTTTGCCGTGCACCTGGAAGGGAATGCCGCCGTCATCCAGGCCAACTGCGTGTGGGACGCGCTCGGCATCCCGGGGATGACTCACCGGGATGCGGAGATCGACACCGATTGCCCGTGCTGTGGGGAGTCGTTACGCCTCGAGGTGCGGGGCGATCTGGTGACTGGCGAAGGGATCGTGCACTTCGCGGTTCCCGCCGCCCGCTGGTGGGACGACATCGGCTTCACGTGAAGCACCATGCGACTCTTCCGGTCGGAGGAGCATGTGCATCGCTGGTGCGCGCAGCAGCGGCGCGAGCCTGGCGCAATGTTCACGGTGGACGAGGCGTGGACGATGGCGAAGCTCTGGTTCGCGGACCGGATGTCGCCCGCCTGGCGCCGACGCACGGCCGATGAGGCGCACGCGATCTTTGCAGCATCGGGGCAGACGGGAGCATTCTGGCGGCTGGGTTGACGTGTGCGAGAGAGTAGAGCCGTCCACGTCGGGCAATATCGCGGCCGATCTGTCCCTGTCTATTCTCGGTTGAGAGAAAACCGCCGAGCCCCGTGTGGTCCGGCATCAGCTGGATTCAGGGTCGGTGCTGCCTCACTGCCCACGGCGTTCCACGAACGTCATGCAATCCCGTGTAGACAACGTCCTTGACACCAGCCCAGTCATATCAACGTGTGCTTCTTTGACGCTCGTCGGCAACAAGTCGTTAGGGGCGCGCGCAGTAGCCTGAAAGCCACGCGGCAAATATTTCCTAGTCGTGTCCGAGATCCGAGTGGGTTCCAATGTCTACGGCTTCGAAGTCGACGCCCTGAATATGCTTGAGGTGGAGACGGTCGCCCTTGTTCAGCCGCAGCGACCAAATGTTGTGACCCAAAGGCGGCCACCGCTGGAACCGGTCGCCGGGAGTCGGTGAGGCGTGCGCGAGTCTTACTTTCAGCCTGCTATAGGACCGCTGGGTCTGCATTGGAAGTCTATTAAGCCGTCTCTGGAATTGCGGGGCTTCGTGAGCAATGCGAATTGCTGGGAAGATGCCAATGTCGCCAAGACGCATCGAGCTAGAACCAAACACATAGTAGAGCGGTACCGGTCCAAGTGCGGCGCTCATGGGCATGCGCACGAGAGGCGCAAACGCTATCTGGCGCCGAACCTGAGCAGGCAGTGACGAATTAAAAAGCATTGAAGAGCCATGCCTGTTCAACGCATGCTCGAATCGATGCAGCGCAGTGTATCGGTACCCAGTGTTATAGCCGTGCGGCTGCATGCGCGTCCATGTGCGCAGGCTCTTCTCGCGTCCGAGAATGCGTAGGGTTCCACGAAGTTCTCGCACAGCCCGGAGCATCGCCGCGTTAGCGATCGTTTCCTCGTAGGCGTCGTAAGCGCCATGTCGCACGAACTGAAGCTTGCGTGGAAGCCAGAGTGCGTGTCTGCTGAGCAGTTCGAACTGAGCAACCGCGGCATCGATGTAAAAGTGGGCTAGTTCATGGGCGTGCACGGCCTGAAGCGCCAGCGAAACAGTGACTGCGGGCGCCGCGCCGGTCGTCGCGAACATGCTAGAGTGAGAATGTGCTATTCCATCCAAGCGAACGTAAATTCCCCACGGTCGAGTCGGAAAACGGAAAGAACTGTACCAGCCTAGAGCCTCCGTCCCCTTTTGTCCGCGAACCTCTGCCGCAACCGCACGGCGGGCGCGAGTGTCGCGTGAGTAGTCAGAGCCACGAATCTCACTGCGAGACCCCCGCTCAAGAACGACTGGCTGCGCGGTTTCAAAGACTAGTACCGGGTCGCACTCAGAGAGCCAGCGGGGCTCGGGAAACGGAGAGTCAGCGAGTGCACCCGGGATTGAGGCAAGTGAAGATCGAATGCTTGCGGCATCAAATGGCAATGTCCAGACTCGCTTCTAGAGAGGTCTGTGCTATCTCGACGATATTCGCCCGGGTAATCCTCTGGTCGGTCCGCCGCAACGTTACTACGCGCACCATAACCCAGCAACGTCTCCGCCAGGCATCCGTTCCACCGGGATCTTGACTCCCAGGCTGCCACGGTTCACCACGTGCGTGTAGACCATCGTTGTCGTCACATCTCGGTGGCCGATCAACTCCTGCATGGTGCGAATGTCGTAGCCCGCTTCCAGCAGATGCGGCGCGAACGAGTGCCGCAACGTGCGTCTGCTCGCGCGCTCGCCCAGCCCGCTCCCGCTCCCGCGGCCCGCCCGCGCCATCGCACGCCGCATGACAGACTCGTGAGGATGGTGCCGGGGACGTTCACCGGTATCAAGATCGGGATACGAACGCGACGCCGGAAAACCCACTGCCATGGCCACGCGCGAGCAGCGAGGAACGGTGGATGAAGTGCGTATACAAGAACTGCAGCGCCGCGAGGCCTGCGTTGCGGAGGCGAGCGTTCACTCGACCGCAAGGTAGGTGAGAAAAGCGACGACCTCGCGCTCTCGAGGCTTCCCGGGATGCCGCATCCCGTGAAAGTCGATGGATCGCCTGACCCAGCCGACGGGACCGTCATGAAGCACCGCTCGCGGTGAGATCACCTCGACGCGCAAACCATCGTTGACCACCAATGATATACGCCGCACCTTACCGCACGATACAGAGGTGCGTCCACTCGCACATCGCCAGCCCTCAATGGCGGCCGTTTCGCTGACTCCAACGATGCTCATCGACTCGATTCGCTCCCTCTTCGGCCAGTCTTCGCCCAATCACCAGCCGCCGCCTGGTTTCGACAACGTCTCCCATCCGGCACCTGTGCACGTTGCCGCCTGCGCGCTACTGCTCGAAATCGCATACGCCGACGGCGAATTCAGCGCACCCGAGCGCATGCACCTTGAGCAGGTGCTGGCGCGCCACTTCGCACTCTCGCCAGAAGTTGGGAAGCAGCTGATCGAAATCGCCGAGGTCGAGCGCCGGAAATCCATTGACCACTTCGGATTTACGGCGCAGCTCAAGAACAACTACGACATCGGCCAGAAGATGGTGCTCGCCGAAGTGATGTGGGGGCTTGTGCTCGCCGACGGGCAGATCGCCGAGCACGAGCACTATCTCATGCGGAAGATCGCCAACCTGCTCGACCTCGAGCCGGGCTATCTCTTCGCAGCCAAGGCCGCCGCGGCGAAAGGGGACGCGTAAGAGGGCGCCGTAAGCGCTCAGCGTCCTATTGCATCTTCCAGAAAGCGATGCCGCTCGCCTGCTGGCCCACGTCGACACTCGCGGCACGCGTGCGGGTCTGCAGGTCATAGATGTCGACCTTTCCCGGTTGGGACCCGACGCCCTCGCTGCTGACGAACGCATAGCGCGAATCCGAGGAGATGGCGACACCGTGGCTGAGCGTCGTGCTGCTCTTCATCTGCATGACGCTCGCGCCGCTGGCGAGATCGAACACCTGTACTCCGCCGCCCTTCTTGAGTGAGACGACCAGCAGCTTCCCGTCGGGCGTG
>JBKJKH010000105.1:0-3106 GCA_046597595.1 Gemmatimonadaceae bacterium | reverse complement strand
TACCGTCCCCGCCCGATGATCACGTGATCGTGCACCGGGATATCAAGCAGCCGACCGGCTGCCGCCAGTTGCTCGGTAACGAGCCGGTCATCACCCGAGGGCGTGGGATCTCCGCTTGGATGATTGTGCACCAGGATGATCGCCGCTGCACGCTCGGCGATTGCCTCGCGAAACACCTCTCTCGGGTGCACCAGTGACGAATTGAGAATTCCGCGCGTGATCGTCACGTCGCGCTCGAGCCGATGTTGCGAATCCAGCACCGCCACGTGGAACTCCTCGACCGGCAGGTCTTCGAGACGGGTTGCATACACCGCGTACACGTCGCGCGGTGAACGCAGCGGAGCCCCATCGTCCCGCGACTCCGTCGCCATGCGCCGGCCGAGTTCCAGCGCCGCATGGATCGCCACTGCACGTGCCGTTCCCACTCCCGCCAATGTAGTCAGCGACGCCACCGGGCGGCCGGCAAGCCGGCGGAGCGAACCCTCCCCGAGCGCCATGATTTCGTGTGCAATCGTCACCGCCGTCCGGCCTACGCTTCCAGACCCGATGAGCAGCGCCAGCAGCTCTGCGGACGAGAGTGCCTGCGCACCAAGTTCCTTCAACCGCTCACGAGGGCGTTCCATGCGCGGCAGCTCACGAATAGTACGGCGCGGAATCAGACTTTCGCCAGACGGCCTGGACACATCGGCGAGGCGGATTCCGGGGGATGTTGGACGAGTCATACGGCTAGATGGCGACTCGGCGCGGCTCATGTTGCACCCATTTGCCGCCCAGTGCACCGGAAACGCACAGGGATTCCCTGTTCCCTGTGCCCTCAGCTATTCACCCCATGGCACTTCTTGAACTTTTTCCCCGACCCGCATGGACAGGCGTCATTCCGACCAACGGTCGACCAGTCGATGGGCCCGGTCGGTGGCTGCTTCACATCCGAGAGCTTCCGCGCGCGCCCTGCCCCGATGATCGTCGGGTCCGACTTGACGACATTCTGCTTCTCGGCGGGCGTTTCCGCGGGACCGACGTCCAAGACGGCATCAGTCCCTGAGACCGAACCCTCGTCCGTGACATCCTCGAGAATCCCCAGCGCGTTATAGCGCTTCTTCGCCCCCTGCGAAGACCCGTCGCGCGTATCCACCGGAGGTGCGAGCGGGCGCGGCTCAAAGACCAGCTGCGCACGCAGGAACCGTTCGGCGAACGTGTTGTGGATGTCGTTCATCAGGTCCACGAACATCGAGTACGCCTCGTGCTTGTATTCAATGAGTGGATCCTTCTGCCCCCACGACCGGTAGTGGATCGAATTACGCAGCTGGTCGAGATCATAGAGATGATCCTTCCACTTCTCGTCCAGCACCTGCAGCATCACCAGGGCGAGAATGCGGCCGCCAAACCCGTCCCCGTTCTCGTCCTTCGAGCTTTCGAGATCGTTGTACTTCGCGTCGAACGCCACGCGCATCGCCGCCACCCCAAAGCCCTGCAACTCGGCCAGCGTCTCCGGGGTCCCCTCCGTGTCCAGCTCCGGAATGCTCAGCAGGTAGTGCATGAGCAGGTCTTCGCGCACCAGGCCAAGGTCCCACTCATGGGGCGTATCGAAGTCGGCCAGCGTGTTCTCGATGCGCTTCGCAACCGCCTTCTCCACCATCTTGAACGCTTCGCCACGCAACTCTTCCCCACCCTCGAGCGCGAACGACCGCAGTGAGTAGATCACCTCGCGCTGCTGGTTCATCACGTCGTCGTACTCGAGCAGCCGCTTGCGGGACTGGAAATTCTGGAGCTCGACGCGCTTCTGCGCCTGTTCGATCGACCGCGTGATCAGCGGATGCGAGAGCACTTCCCCTTCCTGCGCCCCCATCCGGTCCATCAGCTTGGCGATGCGCTCCGATCCGAAGAGGCGCATCAGGTCATCTTCGAGCGAGAGGAAGAACTGCGACGCGCCGGGATCGCCCTGGCGTCCCGCGCGCCCGCGCAACTGGCGGTCGATGCGGCGCGACTCGTGCCGCTCCGACCCGATGATGTGCAGTCCGCCGATCTCCATCACGTCCACCAGCTTGTTGTCGAGATCCAGCACCTGCGACGGCCTGGGCTCGGTCACGCCGGCGCCGAGTTTGATGTCCGTGCCGCGACCTGCCATGTTCGTCGCAATCGTCACCGCGCCGGGCTGGCCTGCCCCCGCCACGATCTCGGCTTCCCGCTGATGGTACTTCGCATTGAGGACGTTGTGCGTGATCCCTTTCTGGCGAAACCGGCGCGAGAGCACTTCTGACGCATCCACGCTCGTGGTGCCGACGAGGACCGGAAAGCCCAGCTTGTGCAGCCGGTCCACCTCGTCCGTGATGGCGTTGATCTTCTCAGTGCGCGTCTTGTACACGAGATCGTGACGATCCTCGCGCACGAATGGCTTGTTCGTCGGGATGACCGAGACTTCGAGCTTGTAGATCTGGAAAAACTCCGTCTCTTCCGTCTCTGCAGTGCCGGTCATGCCCGCAAGCTTGTCGTACATGCGGAAGTAGTTCTGGATCGTGATCGTGGCAAGCGTCTGCGTCTCACCCTTCACCTGGACGCGCTCCTTGGCCTCGACCGCCTGGTGCAATCCTTCGGACCACCGCCGTCCCGGCATGGTGCGTCCCGTGAACTCATCCACGATCAGCACCTGCGCTTCCTGCACGACGTAATTCACGTCCTTCTCGTACAACGCGTGCGCGCGCAGGAGCTGATGAATGATGTTCAGCTTCTCACTCTTCAGGGCGTACTCCCCCTCGATGGCACGCTTGGCCTCGATCTTCTCCTGCGGTGTCATCTCGTGATGATGCTCGATCCGGTGCACTTCCGTGGAGATATCCGGCAGCACGAATTCATCGTGCTGATCGGGCGACAGGAAATCCACGCCGCGTTCGGAGAGATGCACCGAATGACCGCGCTCGTCGATGACGTACAGGAGCTCGTCTTCGGTCGTGCGGAACTGCTGCTTGGCGGGCGGCAGCTTGCGGTCCGCCAAGTGGTCGAGCTCCATGCGCTGCACGAGCGTCTGGACACGCGGTTCCTGCAACGCCTTCATGAGGCGCTTGTTCTTTGGCGCACCAAGGCGCGCCTGATAGAGCAGCAACGCCGCCTT
>JBKJKH010000495.1:0-3447 GCA_046597595.1 Gemmatimonadaceae bacterium | reverse complement strand
AAGCCGTCACTGGCCTCCGTCGAGGTGGAGCAGATCGTGACCTACATCAGCAAGGCTGAATCGCCGACGGTGTTCAACATCTTCAACGTCGACAGCGTGTTCGTGAACCCCGGCAGTGGAGCGGCGGTCAGCGATACCCTGATCGTGTACGATCACGTGTATGGAAACCCAAGCGCTGTGCTCGTGCAGAAGGGCAACAGCATCGTCAGCCTGGCCGGCGCCCTCCGGGCAAGTGGCTCTGACGTCGCGATCTGCAACAACTGTGACGTCGGTTCGCTCGCGCTGACGGACACAACGTTTGTCGCCGCGGCAGGCAACGGTTCGGCGATTGCGTTTGGCGAGGCCCATACAGGCCCCGCGGTGGGCCGTGTCATGCTTGTACAGGACACGCTTGCCACCCTGCCCGCTGCAGGAAACGCGTACTATCCGCCGAATGACATCCGCGGGTCAGCCTCCGTTTCGGTGACAGACCTTACCGAAAACGCCTCCGAGAAGATCTTCGGGCTCGCCGTCGATAGCCTCGGTGCCGCCGTCGCGGCGAACGGATCGCAGACATTCTTTGCCGACATCAACCGGCAGACGCTCTTCAACCTTCGTCTGTCAGGCACGTACCGGACGAACCTCGCGGGAGCCGGCGTCGCGTACCACCCGCTGTACAAGGAAGTCACCACCGATACGTTGACCCGCGTGGCCTTCGCCACGCAGGGTGACACCAGCATCGCGGTGATCGACGCGTACAACTTCGTCCTGCGGAAAGTGCTGCCGCTCCGCACGTCAATCTATGGTCCAATCCGGGCGGTCCTGCCGACCGCCGCCGAGCTGGTGGCAGATCCGGAACTGACGGTCAAGCTGTACTGCCTGACGCGTGAGGGCCTCGTGGTGATCTTCCTCCACAAGGCGGATATCAGGCTCTGAGCCATCAGGCTCTGAGCCGACCGCGAGATGCGGGAGGTTCGACAGTGAAGGCAGCGGCGCGCATCGGGAAATCGATGCGCGCCGCTTCCTCTTTCTGACGTGCCTGCGCATACCTTCTCTGCTCGAAGCGTTCCTCCCCCAGCGCCCCGTGTCGATGCTCCGTTTCACCACCGCCGGCGAATCACATGGCCCTGCGCTCGTGTCCATCCTCGAGGGCATGCCGGCGGGTGTGCCACTGCTCGCGGAGGACATCGATCGCGAGCTCGCCCGCCGCCAGCAGGGCTACGGGCGCGGAAGGCGCATGCAGATCGAGCGCGACGCGGTCGAGATCCTCGCCGGCATCCGCGGAGGAGAAACGTTAGGTTCGCCCATCGCGCTGCTCGTGCGGAACCGCGACTGGGAGAACTGGAAGGAGGTCATGGACCCGGCGCCCCTCGCAGCGCCCTCAGCGCGCCAGGTGACGCGCGTGCGGCCAGGACATGCGGACCTCTCGGGAATCCTGAAGTACGATCGCGACGACGCGCGCGACATCCTCGAGCGTGCGTCGGCCCGTGAAACGACCGCCCGCGTGGCAGCTGGCGCCATCTGCCGGCGTCTCCTCGCGGAGTTCGGCATTCGTGTGGGAAGCCATCTCGTGCACCTTGGCGGCATCGACGCCGCGCGCCCTGAGACAATGCCAGAAGATCTCAACGCCGCGGCCGACACTTCGCCGCTGCGCACCCTCGATCCCGATGCCGAGCGACGGATGGTCGAGCGCATCGACGCGATCAAGAAGGAAGGCAACACGCTCGGAGGAATCTGTGAAGTTGTGTGCACAGGGCTGCCGGTTGGCCTCGGGTCACATGTTTCGTGGGACAGGAAGCTCGATGGCAGGCTCGCCGCGGCGATGTTGTCCATTCCCGCCGTCAAGGGAATGGAAGTCGGAATCGGCTTCGAGGCAGCGCGAAAAACAGGCGCGGAAGTGCACGACGAAATCGAGCTTGCCCCGGGCCGTGCGCTCGCGGGCAACACGCGCCGCCGCAGCAATCGCGCAGGAGGACTCGAGGGCGGCATGACGACGGGCGAGCCACTCGTCGTTCGCGTGGCCATGAAGCCCATCTCCACGCTCATGCGCCCCCTCCAGACCGTCGATGTCGCCACCGGCGCGCCCGCATCCGCCGCCGCCGAACGCAGCGATGTCACCGCGGTGCCGGCTATGGGCGTGATCGCGGAGGCGATGGCCGCCTTCGTCCTCGCACAGGCGCTGCTCGAAAAATTCGGCGGTGACGCGCTGGCCGAGACGCGCCGCAACTACGACGGCTACATCGCGCGAATCGCGGAGCGACTCCGGTGACGCCAGCGCCTAACGGCGCGGCGCCGATCGTGCTCGTCGGCCTGTCCGGAGCAGGGAAAAGCACTGTCGGCCCGCTCGTCGCAGCGCGGCTCGCGCGCCGATTCGTGGACCTCGACGAGGAAATCGAGCGCGAAGCGGGCATGCCGGTCGCCGAGATTTTCGCGAAGCGAGGTGAACGCGAATTTCGTCGCCTGGAGCAGGACGCTACCGCCAATTTGGTCGGTCAGTGCGATCTGGTCCTCGCGCCCGGAGGTGGATGGCTCACTAATGCTGGTGTTAAGGAGTCGCTGGATGGTGGCGCCATAGTGATCTTTCTCAAGGTCTCCCCAGCCCGCGCGGCCGAGCGACTTGTGGGTTCGATTACCACCAGACCGCTGCTCTCAGGCATGAGTCCGGTTGACGCCCTGACTATGCTTTTGGAGCAGCGCGCAGAGGCGTACGGGGAAGCTGACTATACGATCGACACGGAACTCCTGACGCCGCAACAGGTTGCAGAGATGATAGCCGGGTTTGCCTCCGCATCCCCCAGTCGCTAAGCTCACTCCTTGCTGCCCCCACATAGCTGGGCTGGATTCGTGGTGCGGGCAAATGATGTCGCTCGCGAACCGCAATTGGCCATTTTTTGCTATGCGGCCGCGCCTGACGCTACTACTATAGAGAGAGAATGACTTTTCGCGTGCTTGGCCCACACGAGCGGGGGCGATTCGCTCCCGAGGCGTGGGGACACCTCCTGACATTGACCCGTTCCGGCGCGCTCAACGCGGCGGAAATGGAAGCCGTCATTGAACGGGCGATGGCCCAGATCGATGGCCGCATCGCGCTGGACGACTTGCGGGCATTAATGGAAGGAGCCGGGTTCGAGGATCCGGGCACCTCCATTCGCGCGCGCATCCACTGATTGATCATGGCCACGAAGAAAACAACCGGTCGCGTCACGCGCAGCAAGACGGCGGCAAAGACCGCCACCACGACAGCAAAGAAGACCGCGAAGAAGGCTGCCACCAGGAAGGCTGCGCCCGCGGCGAAGTCGCGCCGCAAGGCCGTCAGTGAGGAGATCGAGGAGCCCTCGGCCGCGGGCTCCACGTCGCGCGCACGCGATAGCCCCGGCCAAGGTACTTCCCGATGGTCTTGGCTTTTGCAGGGCTCTCGACGATGACGAGCGACGTGGAGCCCGCGGGCGAGGGCTCCTCGATCTCCTC
>JBKJKH010000647.1:0-5112 GCA_046597595.1 Gemmatimonadaceae bacterium | reverse complement strand
CTCTGGCTTTCGCGGTACCTGCGCTCGGTCGTGCTCATCGATTCCGGCGACCCGCGAAACTGGGAAACGCGCGGCGTGAACGGGTTTCTCGGCCATCCGCACATTCGCCCCTCCGAACTGCGGGGGCTCGGCCGCGAAGAAGTGCGGAAATACGAACACGCCACGCTGATCGACGACTCGGTCTGCGACGTCCAGAAAGTCGACGACGAGTGTTTTCACCTTCAGCTCGACAAGGGCGATCGTATCGAGGCTCGCTGTCTCCTGCTCGCGTACGGGCTGCGGGACGTGTGGCCGAAGGTCGAGGGTCTACAGCAGCACTATGGCGACACCGCGCACGTCTGCCCGGACTGCGACGGGTATGAGGCGCGGGATGCGAAGACCATCGTTATCGGCAGCGGGCGCAGCGCCGCAGCGATGGCGCTCAAGCTCACGACCTGGACGACGGACGTGCGCATCTACACGAATGGAGTACCGGCGGGTCTTGATGAGGAAGCCGCCGGAAAGCTTGCCGCACTCGGTATTCCCGTGGTTGAGACTCCGCTGGTGCGCCTGTGTGAGCGCAGCGGGCACTTGCGCTCGCTCGAGCTCGCTGACGGCGAAAAAATCGGCTGCGAGCACATCTTCTTCAATCTCGGCCAGGCGCCTGCGGACGATATCGCATACCATCTCGGGTGCGCTCGCGATTCGCATGACCAGATCGTCGTGGATGAACAGCGGCACACGAGCGTACGAAATGTCTGGGCCGCCGGCGACCTGGTCCCTGGCCCTCAGCTCGCCATCGCCGCGGCGGCTGATGGAGCCATTGCTGCCCTTAGTATCCACAAAAGCCTGACCCCGGATACACACAAGCTCGGCTAACAGGGTGCTGAAGAAGGGCGTTTTCGCCGCAGATTCACGCAGATGAACGCAGAATAAGAAGCTGCTGATGTCTTCTTCCGCCAGTAGAGTGCGTCGATCGGCAGCTTACCGTTTCGATTTCGCGCGTGTGTTGCTTCATCTGCGTTTCATCTGCGTAGATCTGCGGTCAAATGGTCTTTCCGCAACCTGCTAAGGCTCGGGCGCGTCTCTTGCCCGACATGATTGTGGATTCCGCACATCACATCTCCATTTCTTCTATTGATGCGACGCACACTACAGCTGGGCGCACTTTTTCTTCTGGTCACTGCCGGCACGGCGCAGGCGCAACGCACGCTTCGGTCTGTCGGGGATGATTTCAAGCATGCGGGCGGCGACATCGTCTCGATCTGGACGTCGCCGTTTCACGCCTCGAAACGCGACTGGCTTGGCGCAGCGGCGGCGATGGGTGCGACGCTGCTCGTATTGCCGATCGATGATGATGTCGACCGTTCCGTGGTCAGCAATCCTGATTCACCGATCCTGAATCTCGTCGACATCTTCCGTGAGGATCGTCGCGGTGATCTCGTGGACTTCGGTACGGGGAAGCTGATCCAGCCCGTGTCGGGCGTTGCCTACATCATCGGCGTCCTCACCGACAAGCGCGGCATTCGTGACGCCGCGCTCGGCTGCGCGAGCATGCAGTTCTCCAATAGCGCGATCCGAAAGCAGGTTTTGTATCGACTGATCGCGCGGCCGAGGCCGACGGCGGCGGATTCGCTGGGCTACGACCAGTATCGGGTTGAAGTGCCCGGAAAGGGGCACCCATTCCATTCCCTCCCGGCGGGGCACTTCATGAACGCCGTTGGCTGTGCATCGTATTTCTCGAACCGCTTCCATCTCAGCGCATTGGAGCCCGTGCTGTACGCCGCGGCACTCGGCATCGGCATTGGCCGGCTTGCGGACCGTCGGCACTGGACGTCGGACTCCGTGCTGGGCGCGGCGATGGGATACGCCATTGGCCGAACGATTGCGGGGCGGCAGCTGGAGCGGCTGAAGGGTTCCCGGGCGCCCGGGGGCGGGGGAGCGTCGTTAGGCGCTGCGTCCGAGGATGGGGAGGTGCGGTATCTGGTGGCATATCGGATGACGTTCTAGTCTGGCCTAAGCACGGATTTTTCGGATAGGTCGAGACTTCCCCCCGGGCCTGCACGAAGTTCTTTGCACGGAAGGAAGTCTTGAGTGGTCAGTGGTCAGTCGACCAGAATTGCAGTTAGACCAGAACTGCAGTTACTGGAGAGCTGAAGTACTGACCGACTCACGACTTCCTTCCCCGCTTACGAATTACGGCTGCGAACTGCCGGGAAGGATGTCACGAGTTCTTCAGTATCTCAGTGTGCGGATCGGCATGTAGACATCTGTTGTCCCGTGTGGTAAGTCTCGGCACCGGAGGTGGTTATGCACCGATTGCTGCTTGCCACGCTGTTCCTGTTCATGTCGCTCGCTCCCGCTCGGGCGGGGGCCCAGTCGTCGAAGGCGACGTTGCTCCGCCTCGAGGATGAGTGGGGGCGAGCCTTGGTCAACCGGGACGGCAAGGCGTTCGCCGCGCTGCTCGCGCCGGGCTTCGTCTATTCCGAGGACGACAAGGTCATCGAGCGCGAGGCGCTGATCCGTGACATTGTCTCGGGGACCGACACCATCACCGCTGCGAAGAACGAGGACATGCGGGTCATCCAGCGCGGCAACGTCGCCGTGGTCCTGGGATGGCTCACCTTGACCGGGCGCGGCGCCAGCGGCGCCTTCATGCGGAAATACCGATTCACGGATACCTGGATCCGCACCGGTGGACGGTGGCGGGTGCTCGCGGCGCACGATTACCTCGTCCCCGTTAGGCGCTGATGTCTCGCTTCCCCGTCGCCCTGCTCCTCATTCTCGTGGCCGTGGCGTGCAGTTCGCCCGAGCCCGGCACGCGGGCTGCTCCCGGAGGCGGTGCAAGAGGCGCGACAGGTGGCAGCGCGACGATGGTGGCCGGCACATCGATAGGGACGCCACGGGGTGGTCCGGCCGGCGAGTGGTCCATGCCCGGTGGGGATTATGCGAACTCGCGCTTCAGCGAGCTGGATCAGATCACTGCCGCGAACGCGGGCAAGCTCCGCGCGAGCTGGACGTTTTCCACGGGCGTGTTGCGCGGGCACGAGGGCCAGCCGCTCGTCATCGGCAACACGATGTACGTCATCACGCCGTACCCGAACGTGGCGTATGCGCTCGACCTCACCCAGGAGGGACAGCCGCTCAAGTGGAAGCTGCGCCCCGAGAACCGGCAGCAGGCGGTAGGACTCGCATGCTGTGACATCGTGAACCGCGGTGCGGCGTACGACAAAGGTCGCATCTTCTACAACCTCCTCGACGGTCATACCATCGCCGTTGACGCGGCGACTGGTACGGAAGTCTGGCGCACCAGGATGGGCGACCTCGACAAGGGCGAGACGATCACGATGGCGCCGATCGTGACAAAGGGGAAAGTCATCGTCGGGTCAAGCGGAGGCGAAATGGGCGTGCGCGGCTGGATCGCGGGCCTGGATGTCGCCACGGGCAAGGTTGCGTGGAAGGCTTACAACGTTGGCCCCGACGTCGACGTGAAAGTCGGCAAACGCTTCAAGCCGTTCTACGATCATGATCGCGGTACCGACCTTGGCGTCACGACGTGGCCGCGCGATGCGTGGAAAACTGGCGGCGCAGTCGTGTGGGGATGGGTGTCCTACGATCCCGCGCTCAATCTCATCTACTACGGCACCAGTAACCCGGGGCCGTGGAACGCGGATGTGCGCCCCGGCGACAACAAGTGGTCCTGTGCGATCATGGCACGCGATGCCGATACCGGAGAGCTGGTCTGGGTGCTCCAGGTGACGCCGCGCGACATGTGGGATTACGACACCGTCAACGAGAACATCCTCGTCGATCTCCCCATCGGCGGTCGCACGCGGAAGGCGCTGGTGCACTTCGATCGCAACGGCTTCGCGTATACGCTCGATCGCGCCACCGGCGAAGTGCTTCTCGCCAAGCCATACGTCGAGACCAACTGGGCGACCGGCATCGACCTCAAGACAGGCCGTCCGATCACGGTTCCCGAGAAGCTCACCGGTGGTGGCCGGCTCGTGAAGAACATCTGCCCCTCACTCGAGGGAGGAAAGAATCAACAGCCAGCCGCGTTTTCGCCGCGCACAGGGTTGTTCTACGTACCGACGAACAATCTCTGCATGGATTTCCAGACCCGTGCCGTCACGTACATCGCCGGCACGCCGTACATCGGCGCGCTCGCGCCAGAGAAGATCGGGACGGGCGGGCACGGTGGCGAGTTCATCGCGTGGGACGCGACGACCGGACGGAAGGTGTGGGGCATCAAGGAGCCCTATCCGGTATGGGGCGGCGCGCTTGCGACATCGGGCGGCGTCGTCTTCTACGGCACGCTCGATGGCTGGTTCAAGGCCGCCGATGCCGCGACCGGCACGGTGCTCTGGAAGTTCAAAGTCGGCTCCGGTGTCGTCGGCAATCCGGTCACTTACCTGGGCCCCGACGGCAAACAGTATGTGGCCATTTACGCTGGTATCGGTGGCGACATGGGCCTGCTCATCGCCGGTGACGTGGCGTCGAACCTCCCGTACGACGTCCGCCAGCGTGGCTCGACTCTTCCGGAGCTGTCGCGCTGGACGAGTTGGGGTGGAATGCTGTTCGTGTTTTCTCTGTAGCGGTCATCCCGAGCACCGCGAGGGATCTGCACCGTTGTCATCCCGAGTGCAGCGAGGGATCTGCACCTTGTTGTCTTCAGCGAAGGATCTGCTTTATGACGTATACAAGCCTGACACTCGCCACCATCCTGCTTTGCACGTCTGCCTGCTCCGCGCCTCCCGCAGACGCCGCAATGCAAGGCCAGCAGCCCGGCATCGTTGCCGTGGCCGAGAGCCTGCGGTTCGTCGCGCATCCCGACTACATCCCCGCCGGCTTCCGGCAGACGCGCCCGGCGCTCACACTGCGCAACCCGCACGCAAACAGCGCCGCGGCGATCCAGGTTGGCGCGAAGCTGTTCATCGCGTACAACTGCATGGATTGTCACGGAGCCGATGGTTCCGGCTCGATGGGGCCGACTTTCCAGGACAACCGCTGGCATTTCGGTGGCACCGACGGCGAAGTATTCGAATCCATCTATCAGGGACGTCCCGAGGGCATGCCCGCGTGGGGCGGCCGCATCGCCGACGACCAGATCTGGATGCTGGTCGCCTACGT
>JBKJKH010000619.1:0-6248 GCA_046597595.1 Gemmatimonadaceae bacterium | reverse complement strand
CTCTCCGGGAGGAAGATCGGCCGCGTCGAAGCAATGGAGGCTGCGCGTCTTTCGTCCGACACGCTGGCGCACGTCCGCATCGCAGCCGAGATCCTTGCTGAGTTCGCGCCGCTCGTGCGTCGCGACGCGGACGTGCGCATCGCGAGCGGCGGGCGGTTGTTGGGTGCGCCCGTGGTGCTGATCGAGGGTGGTTCCCCACGCGCGCCCCACGTGGTGAATGGCGATACGCTTCGCAGCAGCGGCGGGGGCATGCTTATCACGGCAGCTGAACGACTTTCCGACGCACAGGACAAGCTTCCGCTACTCGGGCAGGCCGCTCGCGGGGCGATGAGCGACGTCCGTCAGGTCACGAAGCTCACCAGTACAGCACTGGCGCGGGTGCCGATCGCGCGCGGCCGCACCGTCATGGCGCAGTCAACCGATCTCGGCAACGACATCTCCCGGCTGATGCGCATGGGCGACGGCAGCCTCGGCCCGCGCGTCGCCCAGGTGCGGGCGCGAGTGGACTCTGTGCGTGCGGTGGTCGGCTCTTCAAGCGGCACGCTTGGGCGTTTTCGGCGCGATTCGACCCTCGCGGGGCAGATCACCGCGGTGCGCGAAGAGTTGAACGTGTTGAGAGCGGCCGCGTCGTCCCCGAATGGGACACTCGGGCGTGTGGCAGCAGATTCCGCGCTGCAACGCGCGCTTGCCGCAATGTCCAGCGAGATGACGGCGCTGCTCGCGGACCTCAAGCGGCGACCGTTGCGCTACCTGTCATTCTGATCGCTTGACCCTCCGCGGAGGGCGGGCTAGGTTGCCGCTGCCGACACGCGCCGCCGCTCGTTTTTCCCTCCGCGCGGCGCGGTCCTTCCTTCCCTCATCAGCGCCGGACGCACCTGCGTCCCCTCTCCACCGCGTGGCAGATCACCCGGTCCACATCGCCGACCTGAAGCGAAAGTCCGTCGCCGAGCTGCACACGCTCGCCGACGAATTGCGCATCACGGACTTTTCCGGACTGCGCAAGCAGGACCTGATCTTCCGCATCGAACAGAGCCTGCTCGACGCGCACACCGTGCTGCGCGCGGAAGGCGTGCTCGAAATCCTGCCCGAGGGGTACGGCTTCCTTCGCAGCCAGGACTGGAACTATCTCGCGGGTCCCGACGACATCTACGTGTCGCCGTCGCAGATCAAGCGGTTCGAGCTGCGGACCGGTGACACGATCACCGGCCAGGTGCGGCCGCCAAAGGAGTGGGAGCGATATCTCGCGCTCCTGAAGGTCGAGATCATCAACGGTGATGAGCCGGAGAAAGCCAAGCAGCGCATTGCCTTCGACAGCCTGCGGCCGCGCTATCCCGACGAGCGGCTACGGCTCGAGCGGGCCGATGGTGACTTGAGCATGCGCGTCATGGACCTGATCACTCCGCTCGGCAAGGGCCAGCGCGGGCTGATCGTGTCGCCACCGCGCGCCGGCAAGACCATTCTGCTCCAGAAGATGGCGAACGCGATCGCGGAGAATCATCCCGATGTGACGTTGATCATCCTGCTGATTGACGAGCGCCCTGAAGAGGTCACCGACACCATCGCGATGGTCCCCGGGGCGGAAGTCATCAGCTCGACGTTTGACGAGGAAGCGGCGCGGCACGTCCAGGTCGCGGACATGGTGATCGAGAAAGCCAAGCGCCTCGTCGAGCATGGGAAGCATGTGGTGATCCTGCTCGATTCGATCACGCGCCTCGCGCGCGCCCACAACAACGTGATGCCGACGACGGGCGGGAAGATCATGTCGGGCGGTCTCGACTCAAACGCGCTGCAGAAGCCGAAGCGATTCTTTGGCGCGGCACGCAACATCGAGGGGGGCGGTTCGCTGACCATCGTTGCCTCCGCGCTGATCGACACCGGCTCGCGGATGGATCAGTTGATCTTCGAGGAGTTCAAGGGCACCGGAAACATGGAGCTCGTCCTCGACCGCGACATGGCCGACAAGCGCATCTTTCCCGCGATCGACGTGCACAAGTCGGGCACGCGGCGGGAGGAGTTGCTGCTCGACCAGAAGGAAGCCAACCGCATCTTCCTCCTGCGTAACTTTCTGGGTGACATGCCGCAGGACGAAGCGCTGCCCTTCCTGCTGCTCCATCTGGTGAAGACGAAGAACAACAAGGAGTTCTTCGTTTCCATGGCGCAGGGATAATTGGTGGAGGGCCTGGGACGGGTGATGGCGATTGATTACGGAGAGCGCCGCGTAGGCCTGGCGATCAGCGATCCAACGCGCACCATCGCGTCGCCCGCAGGGTTCATCGAGCGTCGCGCCGGCAAGCGACCGCCGGTCGCCGCGCTCGAGCGCAAGGCGCAGGAGCTCGAGGCATCGGAGATTGTCATGGGCCTCCCGCTTGACTCGGATGGCGAGGAGACGCCACGCTCGATTGAGTGCCGTGCCGTGGTCACCGAGCTGTCACGCCGTACGGGCTTGCCGTCACGTGTCGTCGATGAGCGCTTCACGACCGCACAGGCATTGCGAGCCGTGCGCGAAATGGGTGGGAGCACCCGCGGGCGAAAGGGCGATGTCGACGCGCTCGCCGCGACGATGCTGCTTCAGCACGCGTTGCGGCTGGTGGAGCCGGCGCCATGATTGGTGTCGCATCCTTTCGCGCGCTGACGCTCGCTGCACTGCTCGTTTTCATGGGTTGCGGCAGCGAGGATGGTGGTCCACCGAAACGCGTGGTCATACCGCAGGGCGCGTCGCTGCGTGCGGCTGTCGATTCCCTGTCGCGCGCCGGCTTCGTGGGCTATCCCCGCATCTTCCGGATGTACGCGATGGCCACGGGACGCGATCGCACCGTACGCGCCGGCACGTACCTGCTGCGCCCTGGCGCGGGCTGGGACGCGCTGCTGACGGCACTCACGGAAGGGCGCGGGCTCGTGCGGGGCCTCACTATTCCGGAAGGATTCAGTCTTTCGTGGATCGTCCCCCAGATCGCCAAGGCGCTCTCACTCCCCGAAGATTCTGTCGAAGCAGCAGTGCGCGATACCGCGTTGCTGCATGCGGTGGATGCGCCGACGCCGACGCTCGAGGGGTATCTCTTCCCCGAGACCTATGCGTTTCCCCCCGGCTGGACCGCTCGGCAAGCGGTCGCGGAGATGGTCCGGCGATTCGAGACGTCGTGGCAGCCGGTGTGGAATGCGCGCCTCGATACGCTCCGCATGTCGCGCCACGACATTCTCACGCTCGCGTCGATTGTCGAGAAGGAAGCGCGGCTTCCCGAGGAGCGTCCGGTGATCGCCGCGGTATACAGCAACCGTTTGCGCGTCGGCATGCTGCTGCAGGCCGACCCGACGGTGCAGTACGCGCGCGGACAGCACACGAGTCGTGTGCTCTATCGCGATCTCGAGATCAATTCGCCATACAACACGTACAAGAAGGCCGGGCTGCCTCCGGGACCGATTGGCTCGCCGGGGGCAAAGAGTATCGAGGCGGCGCTGTATCCCGCGAACGTGCCGTACCTGTATTTTGTCGCGCACCGCGACGGGCACCACGAGTTCCGCACGACGTTTGCGGAACATCTGGCAGCAATCAGGATGCTGCGTCGTGGAGATCCTGTACGCGCGGATTCGTTGTCGGCCGCCGCTGGTAAGACGGCAGTGAAGCCAGCCGCGAAGCGAGTCGTGAAACCGGTCGCGCGACCGGTCGTGAAACGTTCCGCGCCGGTAAAACCCGTCGGGCCACGAAAGCTTCCGTGAGCGCGCGCACGGATTCGCGGGTCACTCGTAGTGCAGGTCGGGCCGCAGTTCCCTTGCAGCCTTGAGGTACACGTGCCGGACGCTCGCGGAGTCGCGCGCAACGTGGAGGAGTACGCGTATGCATCGCGGCAGGGCACCGGGCACGTCTATTTCGACCGCGCAGAGTAGCGGCACCTCGCGCCAGCCCAGGGCGCGTGCGGCCTCGGCGGGAAAGGCGACCTGGAGATCGGGCGTTACGGTGAAGAACGCGCTGATGATGTCCGCGGGATTCAGCTGGTTCACCGCGGTGAGTTCGAGGAGGAGGGCGCGCGTCGCCTCGAGAACGCTCTGTGCGTCAGGCGCGTCGGCGGCTTCGAGCGCCGTCGCTCCGCGGATGCCCACCGTGCGGCGCTGGTCGTGCGGCATGTCGGTCGTCAGGCGGTGTGCGTGATGGATGCGCGCGCGTTGCTGCTCATCGCGATCACCGACGACCTTCGCGACGGCGTCGACGGCCTTGTGGCGAGGGCGGCGGCGGCAGCCCGCGGCGGCGCCACCATGGTGCAACTGCGCCTCAAACTTGCTGACGCGCGGGTGATGGTGGAAGTGGCGCGGCGTCTCGTCGCGACGCTCCCAGTGCCGGTGGTGGTGAACGACCGTCTCGACGTGGCGCTCGCCGCGGGTGCGGCGGGCGTGCATGTGGGAGCGGACGACGTTCCTGCGGTGGCCCTGCGCCCGCGAGTGCCGGAAGGATTCATCATTGGCGCGTCGGTCGGCTCCGAGGCCGATGTGCCGCTCGCCGACGGTGCGGACTACGTGGGAATCGGGCCGATCTGGGCAACGGAATCGAAGAGTGACGCGGGTGACGCGATCGGCTGTGAAGCGTTTGAGCGTCTGCGCCGTCTTGCGTGGCGTCCTGCGGTTGCGATCGGGGGGGTCGACTCAGGCAATGCACGTGAGGTGATGCGCGCCGGCGCGAGCGGCATTGCGGTCATCCGTGCCGTGTTCGGGGTACCAGATCCCGCCGAGGCCGCCCGGGCGCTTCGCTCCGCCATCGGAAGGTGACGTCGGGGACGAGTCGTTCGGTGTTTTCGTTGCGGCGTTCCGGTGTCGGGTTCCTGGCGAGCCGCCGGCACTCGCGCACTGCTTTCTCGATGTCCGCGAATACGCCGTCGAAGAGAAAGAGATCCAGGAGCGTCGGGTCGAACTGGGTGCCACGCCCCTCGATCATGATTTCGCGGGCCCTGGCGATGGTCTTTTTCGCGCTGTACTGCCGGCCGTGGGTCACGACGTCGAATGTGTCGGCGATAGCGACAACGCGTGCGGTCAGCGGGATGGCGGTGCCTGCGAGTCCACGCGGGTACCCGGTGCCGTCCCATCGTTCGTGGTGGGCGAGCACACCCTCCGGGAGCTCAGGGTAGAAGGGCGCGAGCGACGAGAGGACCTCGGCGCCGCGCTTGGGATGTGTCGCGATAGCGCGCCGCTCCTCGGGCGTAAGCGCGCCGACTTCCTTCATGACGTCGTGGAGTGCGCCGTGGATCTTGCCGATGTCGTGGAAGAGCGCGACCCGCTCGACCGTGCGAAGGCCGTGTTCGTCGAAGTCGGCGGCCTCCGCGAGGATGAGGGCGTATCGGGCGACGCGTCGCACGTGTCCACCGGTTTCCTCGTCGTTGGCGTCGATGGCGAAGAGGAGGGTCTCGAGGAGTGCCGCGGCGAGACGTTCCGCGTTCAACTTTGCGCGGCGTTCGTGGAGGAGCCAGGCGCTGCCGAGTGCGCCGGCGACGACGAGCTTATCGAGTGGGATTCGTGGGGACACGTGATCAGTGATGGCAAGAACCGTACAGTTGTGCGTATGGCGATGTGGCGATGTGGCGATGTGGCGATGTGGCGATGTGGCGATGTGGGGCGATGGCGACGATGGGCGGTGCCGATGTCGGTACCGGGGTCAGCAATGCGGAACTCGCGCCGATGTGCCAACATCGCTACATCGCCACATCGCTACATCGCTACATCGCTACATCGCCATTGCCAACAAACGACACCGCCCCCGTCGAGGAATCTCGACGGGGGCGATGCGACAAGGGTGCTGCAAAAGGTGCCGGCGACGGCCTACTCTCCCGCGTCCTCTCGGACGGAGTACCATCGGCGCTGTAAGGCTTAACGACCGTGTTCGGGATGGGAACGGGTGTGGCCCTTACGCTCTAGTCACCAGCGATAAGAAAAAAATGGGGGGTGGGGTGATTGTGGTCCGCAAATCCTCGTTTGTTTTGATCAAGAATATGATCGCGAATTGAGCTGCTTCTCGGTGTACAAAGGAAGTAGTCAAGCCGCACGGGCGATTAGGACCGCTGCGCTCGGAATGGATTGCTCCATGTCCACGGGCGGCCTATCGACGTGATGGTCTCTCACGGCCCTTCAGGGGGCTCAAGGCCCCGGGAGGGTTCATCTTGGGGGGCGCTTCCCACTTAGATGCTTTCAGCGGTTATCGCCACCGATCATCGCTACCCGGCGTTGCAGCTGGCGCCACAGCCGGGACACGAGCGGATCGTCCGACTCGG
>JBKJKH010000411.1:0-2844 GCA_046597595.1 Gemmatimonadaceae bacterium | reverse complement strand
GCGCGCTTGCGCTTCGACTCGATGATGAACGCGCCCAACAGGCCGAGCCCGACTTGCTTCGCTGCGTTGTGGTGCGAGTGATACATGTGCGAACCCGCGTTCTTCGCCACGAACTCGTACGTGAACGTCTCACCAGGCTTGATCGGCGGCTGCGTAATGAACGGAACGCCGTCCTGCGAGTTTGGCACGAGCACTCCGTGGAAGTGCACGCACGTCGACTCGGTGAGCTGGTTCTTCACAATGACGCGAACGCGATCGCCCTGCGTCACCCGGATCTGCGGCCCCGGCAGCTGGTCATTGTACGCCCATGCTTCCACCGTTTTCCCCGGCTCCGTCTCCCATCGAATCTTTTTGCACGTCAGCGTAAAGACCTTGACGTCGCCGTCCATCGTCGGGGCGAGCAACTGGTTGCCCTTCCCCTCTGTCTTGGCCGGAAAGGCCTTCACGCCCCTCTCGTGCATCGAATCCATCTGGTCCGCGGCGCTGATGGCAGGAACGGCGGGATGCGCCGCCATGGATCCTCCAGAGTGGTCGCTGTCACTCGCGGCGCGCGTTGCGACCTTCGTGGAATCCGAGGGGCCCTCGGCCTTCGTGGTACACGCGGCAAGGCTGCCAGCAACGGCCGAGACTGCTGTGGCGCGCAAAAAACGCCGACGCGTGGAGACTTGATCGAGGATTCGCTTGGTGTCGTCTGGAAGGTTCGTCATTGGCATGTCGTTCGGAGGGATTATGCGTGATGTCTCACGGTAGCCGCACTCTCCTTCGCGCTCTGTCGGGCAGGTTTTGGAACGAATGTCAGGAAAAGCCCTACAGGCCGCACCACCCAGAACGATGTCAGCATTTTCCTGACATCCCGCTTCCAGCGTCCCTGAGCAAAGTTCAGGCGTGCGCTGACGGAGGTGAGACGGCGTCTGGAGCATTCTTCCTTCCGATGACGGCCAGCGCGTTTTCGTTTGAAAACCGCGCTCCCATTCTCAGACGAGGAAGTAGCCATGCGTTCGTTACCAGTCCTTTCCGCCGGCATCGGCGTCACGCTCCTTGGCGCGGCCGTCCTCGCACTGACGCTTGGTTCGAAGGATCCCTCCGTTTCGCGCGTCGATTTCGGCATTACCAGAACGGCGCTCCTGCCCGCGTACGATGCACGGCTCGTCCCGGTCGTTGATTCCGACATCAAGGAGTTCATCATTCCCATCACGCACGAGACCATCGAGATCTCGAAGGGCGTGCGGTACGAGGGATGGACGTTCGGCGGCACCGTTCCGGGTCCGGCACTCCATGTTCGAGAAGGGGACCTCGTGCGTATCAAGGTGGTGAACAAGTCGCCCATTGCGCACTCGATCGACTTTCACTCCGCGCGAATTCCCGCCAACGTCGCGTACCGGTCATTCAACCCGGGCGACTCCATCAGCTTTGAGTTCGTGGCCGGCGACCCGGGGGCGTACATGGTTCACTGCGGAACCCCGCCCGTGACCATGCACATCATGCAGGGGATGTATCTGGCAATTATTGTCGACCCGAAAGACGGATGGGGGACGAAGGCCGACAAGGAATTCGTGATCGTGCAAAGCGAGTTCTACGCGAGCGCCGATACCGCGACCGGCCAGCTGCGCCCGGACTGGAATGCGGCGATGACCAAGAACGCCAGCTTCGTAGTCTTCAACGGCCGTGCGGGACAGTACAAGGACGCGCCGCTCAAGGTTGACGTTGGCGACCGTGTCCGCTTTTTCGTCGTGAATGCCGGTCCTTCATTCAGGAGCGATTTTCACATTGTCGGCGCGGTGTTCGACCGCGTGTATCCTGACGGAAACCCGAGCCATAGACTCGAGAAGGTGCAGACGATGAGTATCCCCGCCGGCGGTGGCGCGGTATTCGAGGCGCGCTTCGAGAAGGGCGCGAGCAGCGAGGGGATCTACCCGTTCGTCACCAACAGTTTTGCGGACGCCGAGAAGGGCGCGGTAGGCCTCATCCAGGTGGGCGCCCCGAAGCAATTCGCGACCATGACGCACTGACACGGTCTCGATCGCGTCAACACTGCGTGGCTCACGCCGCCGCTGAGGGCGCGATCTGGGAATCGAGATCGGAGAAAAGCGAACCGAGGCTGATCCCCTGCGCCTTCGCCGCGTCCGCAATGGTGCGTGATCCGCCGCAACAGGTATCGAGTCGGTACTGCGAGAGCACCGCAATCGCTTCTGGATAGTGTTGAACCAATTCGTTCAACGTCCAGGATGGATCGAGCAGCGCAACCACGCACACGAAGGGATCCTCTTCGTCGGTTGGCAGCGCACAGCTGCCGATCAAGATCTGTGACATCAGGACTTCTCCAGCCGTTGTGAGTCGTCTGCGCTCTAGTCTGCCATGTATGTCGGCCGAGCGAAGGTCATGATGCACGTTACCCCTGCCGTCGTTCCCTTCCCATCGGGCGAGGTACGCATCAATGCGCGGCGATTCCCCGTGATGGTGTCCGTCATTCCCTCACACACGCTGCGCAATACAGCCGATGTCCGCGCCGCACTCGACAACGCACCTTTCGTCCAGCACCACCATCGCGGTGCACGCGCGAACTTGGCCTTCGACTGAGGATGCCCCATGTGTGCAGCGACAATCGAACGAATGTCATCACACGCGATGGAGCGCGGGGAGGTTGACCACTCTCCAGTGCTCGTTGCGATCGACGGCGGTCTCGCGTCGCATGGTCCGCTCGTCGCCGCGAACGCGATTGCGGCAGCGTGCGGCACGGACGTCCGCGTCATCAGCGTCCTCGAGGCACTCCCCAACGGCATCCCGGAGTTTGGCGGGGTCATGCCCTCGGCGCAGCTCGATCGAAAGTGCGTGGCCACGCAGGAC
>JBKJKH010000450.1:0-3369 GCA_046597595.1 Gemmatimonadaceae bacterium | reverse complement strand
TGTCGCCGCGCGCAATTTCCAGATCCTCTTCTGCGGGAAAGAGCCGGCGAATCTGCTCGAGCGCCTTCGGTGGTACGATGAGGTCGCTGCTCGGCGCACCGGCCGAGGTAATCGTCAACTCCATCTTCGCAAGCCGGTGCCCGTTTGTCGCAACCATCCGCATGCGTTCCGGTCGCAATTCCCACAGCACGCCATTGAGGATCGGGCGACTTTCCTCGGTCGACACGGCAAACGAGGTGTGGGAGATCAGTTTCTGGAGTTCGCCCGAGCGCACGCGCCAGCTCTCGTTGAAGCGCACCGCCGGAAAAGTTGGAAACTCGTCGCGAGGGAGCCCGAGCAGCTTGAATCGCGAACGACCGCATTCGAGCGAAATACGCTGTTCGCCGGTCGCCGACATCTTGACGGGCGCTGGCGGAAGCTCGCGGGCGATCTCCGCGAGCTTTCTCGCGGGAACCGTGATTGCACCCTGCGCTTCGACGTCCGCAGCGACCTCCGTGCTCACCGCGATGTCGAGGTCCGTGCCCGAAAGCCGGATCCCCTTCTCCGTGGTCTCGATGAGGATATTCGCCAGAACGGGCAGCGTCGTCTTCGCCGGTATGCTTGCAGCAACCGCCGTCAGCCCTTCCTGGAGCTTCTCACGCGCGATCGTAAATCGCATTCACATCCTCGAGTGTTGGCAACTACCTGCACTGCTTCTAGTAGTTCTATTTAAAGATATAAAGCAGTAGCAGTAGCAGAGCCCGACGGCTCTGGGGATAATCGCCGAAGTTACGATAGCAGTCGCACTTCCCCTACGCCAGTTCATGTGGGCTCGACGTGGAAGATGCCGAAAACCGCGGCTTTTCCCCACTGCCCAGGCAGCGCGATGGGGAAAGATCGCGGGAGCGCGTGGAGTGCGTGGGGACAACGCCTCACCGAGCGTGGATAAAGAGGCGGTCATGTGCGTAACGCCTCCATTGCCGTGCGCAGCCTTTCGACGCGGACACCGAAATCGGCTTCTGCCCGCACCATCTCGGCAACGCGCTCGAGACTGTGAATGACCGTCGAGTGGTCGCGCCCACCAAAGGCCGCACCGATCTCGACGAGCTGGGTGCCCAGAAGTTCGCGCGCGAGGAACATGGCCACCTGGCGTGGCGTGGTGAGCGTTTTTGTTCGCGTCTTGGAGCGAAGCCCGTCGACCGTAACGCCCCATTCCCGCGCGACTGCCTGCTGGATGACCGCCATGGAGAGCCCATGCTCGGTGCTGACGCCTCCTCCTTCAATGGGACGCAGCTTGTCGCGCAGGGCGTCGCGCGCGAGGTCTACGGTGATGTCCCGGCGCTTGAGCGAGGCGAACGCAAGCACCTTGATGATCGAGCCTTCCAGCTCCCGCACGCTCGACTTGATGTTCTCGGCAATAAAGCGCACCACCGAATCCGGAATCGTCTGGTCAAGGTGGTCCAGCTGGGCCTTGTGCTGCAGGATCGCGATTCGGTGTTCGAGGTCGGGCAACTCGATGTCGGCGACCATGCCCCACTGGAAGCGGCTGACGAGCCGCGCCTCCAGGCCCGCGATGTCGGCTGGCGGCCGGTCGCTGGTGAGGATAATCTGGCGGCCCGCCTCATAGAGCGCGTTGAAGGTGTGGAAGAATTCCTCCTGGGTCTGCTCCTTCCCCTTCAGGAACTGGATGTCATCAACGAGCAGCAAGTCGATCTCGCGATAGCGGCGCTTGAACTCCAGCTGCGTCCGCTTCTGAATCGCTGCGATGAACTCGTTGGTGAACTGCTCGGTGCCGACAAAGGCGACACGCGTTTCGGGAACCCGTTGCAGGATTTCGTGCGCGACCGCCTGCATGAGATGCGTCTTCCCGACGCCGGTGGCGCCGTAGATGAAAAGCGGGTTGTAGACCTTGCCGGGAGCCTGGGCCGCGGCGAGCGACGCGGCCGCGGCGAGCTCGTTCGACTTTCCAATGACGAAATGTTCGAACGTGTACCGCTGGCTCAGTGGCGTCGTCGAGATGTGGCCGATCGTGCCCACTGCCGGTTCTGGCCGTGGCGGTGGGGCGACGAACAGGTCCATCTGTGGTCGCGCACGCCGCTCCTCGTTCACCTTGAACTCGACGCGGATCGGATGGCCCAGCGCGATAGGCCCATAGCTGGCGAGCAGTCCGGCGTGCTTGCTCTCGTTCCAATCGACGGCGAACTGATCCGGAACGCCGACCCTGACGATCTGTCCCTCGAACTCGAGTGCTTCCGTCGGCTCGAGCCATGTTCGGAAGATCTCCTTCGGCAGCTCGACCCGTGCACGGTCGAGCAGGCGCGACCAGACTTCGGCGGCCGTGAGGGTCATGCCGTGGAGATCGCGGAGCGAGGAGAGGGGAAGGAAAGCGGGACCGGGCACGCACGAGGAAAATTGCGCTTCGCGGTCCCGCTGGCGTCGGGGGGGCGAACCTAGAGATACCGTGTGGAAAAGTCAACGCTCGTGGATGCGAACCAGTATGCGTTTGCTTGACGTATGTGCCGTCACTGACTACGTTTAGGGCTCTCAAGCCACATCGACCGACCCGCCGCGCGCGAGAGTGCGCCGCGTTTTTCATTTTGAGGAGTACGAGATGGGTAAGCCGACATACCGCCCGCGCAACAAGCGCCGCGTCCGGACGCACGGATTCCGGACGCGCATGGAGACGCGGTGGGGCCGCGAAGTGCTCAGCCGCCGCCGCAAGAAGGGTCGCAAGCGCCTCACTGTTCGGCTGCCCGACAAGTACGCCGGCGCCTGATGACGCCGGCGCCCGCGAGCGAAGCACATCGCCGCGGCTGCGCTTTCCTCGATCGCAGCGCCTGACCACCGGTGCTGCGATCGAGCGTGTCCGGCACAATGGCACGCGAGTCCGCAGTGGCCGGTTGGAATTCCGCGTGGTGATCGTCCCCGAACTCGGCGCTCCGTGCGTTGGCGTGATCGTGCCGAAATACCGGCAGACCGCCGTCGCGCGCAATTTTGTAAAGCGTCGTCTTCGAGAACTGGTCCGCCAGGAACTGCTTCCGCACCTTCGCGACGTGGAAATTGTCTTGCGGGCGCGACCCGAAGCCTATGGCGCGACCGCGGCCGCCTTGCGCGACGATGTCTGCGCGGGCCGTGCCCGCATGCTGCGCCTGGCCGCCGGCGCGCGTGATGCGACCGAATCAAAATGACGGCGAGCTTCGTATCCCGAACGGCGCGCGCGACGCTCATAGGGGTTGTGCGCGGATATCAGGTCGTACTCTCGCCGCTTCTCCCTGCCTCGTGCCGCTATTATCCAACCTGCTCGCAGTACGCCATTGAAGCACTTGCACGGCACGGCGCCGCGAAAGGCAGCTGGCTCGCCGCGCGCCGCATCGCCCGATGCCACCCATT